>JALOMC010000236.1 GCA_025455665.1 Chitinophagaceae bacterium
TGTTGGCGTTGATTTCGGTTTGCGGAATAGCATACTGCCGGTCATTGCTGCCGTCAGCTACATCCATCACCACTGCCAGCCCACTGTCGATATACAGCAAAATCGTCTTACAAACAGACCAGGTGACAGCAGTTGCGATGTGTCGCCAAAGATTTGTCACCGTTTTTTTTGGTGCGCCCTTTTTGGTGACAAGTTTTGCGGGGCTGGCACTTTAGACACAAATGGCGAATGAAGACCCGCCACAAATCGGAGAGAGTAGTTTAGTGGATAAAGCGGCCAACGAAAACCAATATCAAGCATTATACTTTCAACCGGCCCGAAAAACGGGGCAGCTTTCAGGGGCATGCAGTGCTGCCCATCGGCCGGATCGTCTCCGCTTTGCCGGGTGCCGCCCAAATGATTCACCAGGTGTTTTGCTTCTTGTATGCATCGTTCTCCATACGCAAAACACCCGCCCGTGGGCAGGTGTTTTGAAAATGAGGATCGAGCTGTTGGCTGGCTATAATTTTCTGATGCGAATGTTACGAAACCATACATCATCGCCGTGGTCTTGCAGGGCTATTTTGCCCTTGCTGAAGCTGCCAAAGCCGGGCATGCTTTTAAACTTGCTGCCGGCTATCAGTTGGCGCCAGGCCTCATCGCCGTAGCTGGTTTTTACTACACTTACATCGTTCAGCCTGAATTCCAGCGTACCCTTGTTGGCTATGATTTCTGCTTTGTTCCATTCGCCAGCCGGCTTTACAGTTTCCTGGCTGCAGGCAATCATATCATACAGGTCGCCGGCGCGGTGCTTGTAAATTTTGGCATCGGGGTGGCCGTTGTTGTCCAGCACCTGCATTTCGGGGCCGGTCATCCAGGTATGCTTATAGTCGGCGCTTTCCTGCACGTAAAAGATGATGCCGCTATTGCCTTTGGGCGCCACCTTCCACTCCAGCTGCAGGTGAAAGTTTTCGTAGGCCTCATCGGTCACTATATCGCCGCCGTCGGTAGCCTGCCAGCCCGCTTTGTTACTGGCATCCAGGCGTATACAGCCGTTTTCTATTTTCCAGGCTTTGCCTACTCCTGTTCGGTTGTAGCTATGCCAGCCGGCAAAGCTTTTGCCATCAAAAATCGACACGAACCCATCATCGGATCCGGGCTTGCTGCTGCTGCAGCCGGCAGCTATACTCATGGCGGCCAGTATTAAAATGTTTCGCATGTGGTGGTGGGGTTAAACGCCGGTAGAAAATGCAACACCCCGAAAACCAGCTTGATGGAGAATGGCTGTTCGGGGTGTGGAGTTATTTATTGGAGCTACTGCGTACTGCTTACTTCAGCAGTAGCACATATTTCACCATGGCTTTGGCATCTTCTTCGCTCAGGGTGGGGTGGGCGGTCATGGGTATCTGCCCCCAGTTGCCGCTGCCACCTTTTATGATTTTGCCCGCCAGGGTATCTACAATCGATGCATCGGCGCTGGCATACTTGGTCGCAATGTCTTTGTAAGAGGGGCCGGTCGATGCTTCGTTCACCTTGTGGCAGGTCAGGCAGTCTGATTTTGTCACGAGGGCCAGTCCTTTTTGATAGTCGGGATTGGCGCTGATGTCGGCAGGCTTTTCGGCGCTGGCCGCTGCGGGTGTTTCGGCATTGCCGCCGCAGGCCACCAGGGCTGCCGCAGCACATAATACAAGCAAGTATTTTTTCATGGTTTCTCTGTTTGCAAATGCTGTTAAACGATCGAAGTAAAGCGAGGGGCTGTTTTTAAAACTGGTGTGGGTGTAAAGTAAAGGATTTTGTGTGTGCTATGGATGCAGTGTGCAGCCGGTCAATAGCAGGCGGGTGGCCCTCAGGAGCTGAGCCCCAGCACCGAGCGGTTGAAGGCTTCATTGCTGCCAGTGCCGGCAAAATCATCAAAGGCTTTTTCCGTCACACGGATGATATGGTCTTTGATAAACACCGCCCCTTCGCGGGCTCCATCTTCGGGGTGCTTAATGGCACATTCCCATTCCATCACGGCCCAGCCTTTGTAGTTGTAGGCGGCCAGCTTGCTGAAAATGCTTTTGAAGTCTACCTGCCCATCGCCGAGGCTACGGAAGCGGCCTGCCCGGTTGATCCAGCTTTGGTAGCCGCCATACACGCCTTGCTTACCGGTCGGGTTGAATTCGGCATCTTTTACATGAAACATGCGGATGCGTTCGTGGTAGTGATCGATATAGGCGAGGTAGTCGAGGCATTGCAGCACAAAATGTGAAGGATCGTACAGCAGGCAGGCACGGCTGTGCTTGCCGGTGGCTTCCCAAAACATTTCGTACGAAATACCATCGTGCAGGTCTTCGCCGGGGTGCACTTCGTAGCACAGGTCTACGCCGCTTTGGTCAAAGGCATTCAAAATTGGCAGCCAGCGGTGTGCCAGTTCTTTGAAACCCGTTTCAACGAGCCCCGCCGGCCGCTGTGGCCAGGGGTACACCGTATGCCAAAGCAGAGCGCCGCTAAAGGTGGCGTGGGCATTCAGCCCGAGGTTTTCGGAGGCTTTGGCGGCATACATCAGTTGCTGTACGGCCCATTCGGTGCGGGCCTTGGCATTGCCTCGTACCTGCTCGGGTGCAAAGCCATCAAACAGTGCATCGTACGCTGGGTGTACTGCTACCAGCTGGCCCTGCAGGTGGGTACTCAGTTCAGTAATCGCCAGGCCGCATTCGGCAATGGTGCCTTTTAGCTCGTCGGCGTAGGTTTTGCTTTCGGCCGCCAGCTGCAGGTTGATGCAGCGGCTATCCCAGGTGGGTAGCTGCACGCCAACAAAGCCGAGGCTGCGGGCCCATTGGCAAATGCTTTTCAGATCATTAAACGGGGCTGTATCGCCCATGAATTGTGCCAGGAAAATACCCGGGCCTTTTATCGTCGTCATAATGTTTGTTTTTTTCTCGCTGGGGCGCTGAGGTCTTTTTGCTGTAAGGAAAGTCGTTGTTCTATATATCGATGCTTCATGTGGCGAACGAACCTGTTTAGTCGTTGCCGAAGTTGTTGACGACTCGCTTCAGGCCGTTTTTCAACACCTCTTCATTGAAGTTTATCAGAAGTCCTACCTCCAAACGCGTCAGCTTAAGATAGGTGAGTACTTGTTTTAAATGCACGGGTTTTATCGTTTCAACAGACTTTATCTCCACAATGACAGCATCATTTACAATTAAGTCAGCACGGAATCCTACCTGGTAGTTAATCCCATCAAATGTGACCGGTATCTCGACTTGTCGATCCACCGCAAAACCGGCCTTTGAAAGGCGATCATACAAGATGGCTTCATAGACCGATTCGAGCAGGCCCGGGCCGAGATGCCGGTGAATGTAAATGGCTTCTTCGATGATACCTGCTGTGATATCGTTCAGTGCTTGCATGAGCCAATTGAAGACAGATTTATGATACAGCTAAACGCAGGCGGCAAGGGTAGTAAATGCTACCGGCATCTGTCATTTCCTCTGCGCCTCTGCGTGAAAAAACCTCTACACTTCAAACGGATGCCACTTGGCTTCGCTTTGGCTGCTGGCTACCACATTGTCAATGAAGGCCATGCCGCGGACGCCTTCGAGCGTGCCGGGAAAGTCGGCTGCTTCGGGCGAAGCGGGCTGGCCGCTGGCCTGTGCTTTTACAGTCAGCGCAAAGTTGCGATACAGGTTGGCGAATGCCTCCACATAACCTTCGGGGTGGCCGGCTGGCACACGGGTATTGTGTGCTGCAAACGAGCCATTGTAACCGGCACCGGTGCGGTGTATTTCAGCGGGTTTGTCCAGCCATTTCACCAGCAGGGTGTTGGCGTCTTCCTGCTTCCATTCCAGCCCGCCTTTTTCTCCATACACTCTTATTTTCACGGCATTTTCCTCGCCGGCTGCTATTTGCGTAGCCATCAGTACACCGCTGGCACCGCCATCAAAGCGCAGCAGTACCACTCCGTCGTCATCCAGCATGCGTCCTTCTACTTTGGTGTGCAGGTCGGCGCATAGGTGCGTTACCTGCAGGCCGGTCACATACTCCGCCAGGTTAAAGGCATGGGTGCCAATATCGCCCATAGCGCCGGCCTTGCCGCTGCGCTTGGGGTCGGTACGCCAGCTGGCTTGTGCTTGTCCGGTTTTTTCCAGCAGGGTGCTCAGCCAGCCTTGTGGATATTCTACATATACCTTTCGCACCTTGCCAATGGCGCCGCTTTTTACCAGCTGGCGGGCCTGCTTTACCATGGGGTAGCCGGTGTACGTGTGGCATAGCAGCAACTGCTTACCGGTTTCCTGCACTTTTTGATGCAGGGCTTTCGCTTGCTCCAGTGTAAAGGTGATGGGCTTTTCTACCACCACATGAAAGCCTTTTTCCAGCGCCAGCATAGCGGGCTCAAAGTGCACAAAGTTGGGCGTGACAATGCTGACAAAGTCGATGCGACCTTCGGCTTCGGTACGTTGCGCCTCTGCTTCCAGCATCACTTTGTAGTCGGTATAAATTCGGTCTTCGGGCAGGTACAGCATGCGCCCTGAGT
>JALOMC010000237.1 GCA_025455665.1 Chitinophagaceae bacterium
GGTAGGCCCAGGAGGCCCGCCGGGTGACGTGTAGCAGCACCCACCCGTTGGGCAGTGGCCTGATGCTGGTAGGTGGCTGATCGAGTGCGATGGGCACTGAATGCTGCACCTGCGGCTGCCCGGTAGCACCAATGCTGGTAATGCCGCCCCGGTGAGCCACCCACATACAGGCCCGGGTACTATCATACACCAGCGACCGCACATCGGCCGGCCAATGCTGGCCAACCAGCCGCGTTACTTTCCGGGTGGTTTGGTCCAGAATGTTGATGCCCAGTTTGCCACCGGTCCATATCCGGTTATCGGCATCAATGGCCAATGCCGGCAAGTCATTTTCAGCCAGGCTGGCCGTGTCAGACGGTACGTGCAGGTACTGTACAAAACGGTGGCCATCAAACCGATTAAGCCCTTTGAGCGTGCTGATCCACAAAAAGCCATAGCCATCCTGCAGGCACTTGTAGGTGTAGTTGTGCGAAAGACCCTGCTGCGTGGTGTACAACCTGAACTGGAAGGGATACTTACTGAGTACCTGACCGGCCCCATCGAATGCTGACAACAGTACACACACTGGCAGCATGAATAACCGGACGATGATATGATGAAGAAACCGACGCATACCCAAGGAACTAATGTAAGTAAGAGATGGGAAGTGGGCACCATTTAGGTGCCTGCCGGCATTCATTCATTTTGGCAGCATTGCATGAGATAGCAAAAAAGCCTGCCCCGAAAAACGGAGCAGGCTTTGCTGTGGTGTGCAAGAAAGAAAGGCTAGAAAGGATCTACCCGGATACCATCGATGCGAACCGATTTTAGCACCCTGAACTCGCCACGCAAGATGACCGGATTGGCCACCACATTGCGAATGGTGCTGCCGCCGGTAGGATAGCCACCCAGTATCACAGCTCCTGTTTTATCTACCCGCCACAGGGCCCCGGCCGATGGCGACTGATAAGTACCCCGGGCTACCAGCACAGTAGGTGTGCTGCCGGTGGCACAAAGGTTCAGATCGCTGAGGGCAGCCTGCAGCGTGGTGTAGGCATTGGCCCAGCTGGTACCATCGTTGGCACCGGTAGCATTGATATCTACGTAGATAGTGGTGGGCAGGGTCAGCAGCTGCCGTTCATAGGCCCCCATGTCTACGCTGGTGCCTACTATACGGTTGAAGCCACCCAAATCGGCATTGCTAAACGCCACCGGTAACACCGCGTTCGAACCTGCGTTGATGGCCGGCGAGCATGCTTGCAAGCGCAGATCGCCGGTGGCACCTAGCCCTATTGCTGGCTGTACCACAAAGGCAGGATCGGCATTGAGGATGGCCGTACCAGGCGCATACCCGCCCTGCACCAGGCTGTTGGATACCGCAGCATTGGTACTACCTGACGTAGCAATCTGAATGCCCGAGCTGTTGCCCCAGATGATGCTATTGCGAATGGTAGCTACCGGCAAGCCAAAGCTGTAGAAGCCACCGCCCGTAAAGCTCACCTGGTTGCCTGCAAACGTACAGTTGGTATAAGTAGGCGTAGCGCTTTCGTTGTAAGCACCGCCGCCAAACAGCGCCGTATTACCCATTAATACCGTGTTCAGTATTTGGGCCGATCCTTGCTCGTTGAAAATACCTCCGCCATATTCGGCTGCCGAGTTGCCGGTGATGATACAATTAGCAATGGTGGGCGAGCTGAGTCGGTTGAAAATACCACCACCCCTGTTGCCTACATAATCGCCCTTGTTGGCATTGCCACCAGTAATGGTAAAGCCATCCAACACCGCGGTAGCATTCAAACTATTGTTGTTGTTGCGCACCACGCTAAACGAGTTGTCGGCACGATTGCCCGCCACCCCGATATCGCCGCTCAGCACAGTGGCATTCACCCGCCAGTTGCGCTGGCTCAGTGTGGTTTCGCCGCCGGCAAAGCCGCCATAAATAGCCAGGTTGTTGCGCATAATGAAGGCAGAGTCGCGGTTGGTATTGGTAGTGGGCCGATAGGTACCACGGGCCACCCACACCTGGCTTACGCCGGGCTGCGTACTATTCAGCGCTTGCTCCAGTCGGGTAAAGGCATTTTGCCAGCTGAGGCCATTGCCTGTACCTGTTGCCTGCGCATTTACGTACAGGATGGGGGTAGCAACTGCCAGGATATTCACAGTAGCACTTACCAGGTCTGTTCCAGTGCGGTATGTAGCCCCCGGCAATATATCGACCGTTACGGTACGGCTTCCTCCAGTAAAAGATTCGGCAATGGGCGACAGGAACACCACCACTTCTTGCTGATTTGAATCGATATTGACATAAGCGGGAACGCCATTGAAATCATTTAGCACTGGCAATAGTACCGTACTTGTACAACCACCATTCAAGCATTTGGGCTGCAATATGGTATCGTACCTCAGCAGATAGTCGGAGTTTTGAATAGCGGTACCTGCCAGATTGAAGAACACACGGGTCACCTGCCGGGTACGTTCACTCAATCGGAACCTGACTTCGACGCGGCCAGTAGAGGCACTAGAAATGTTAGCCTGAGAGACAGATACCGTAGCAATATTCGGACCGGTGTATGGCTGCAAAACTTGTGTACTCAACCTGAAAAACACCGTGTCAGCCCGCACTCGTGTGTTGCCTGCCAAATCGGTAATATTTCGAGCAATGACCCGGAAGCTGTCATTTTGAGTTCCCAAATCAACGCTTGGCAATACAAACACCTTGCCTTCGAATTCAGTCACTGTAATTGGGATAGTTGTAATTACGCCACCTCTTATGCGAACCATGCTTAGCGCTCCGGCGTTCAGGTTGGTTCTATTAATAAACTCACTGTAGGAAAACGATATTTCAGCACCGGGCGTATAAATTCCATTAGCAGGCAGTGGCCGACCTACCAAAACAGGCGCCGTTCTATCAAGTCTTCCTGAAGAAGTATTGGATAGTATGATATCACCATTGTTACACACCATTCGCAATCGAATGGTATAATCTCCATCCGGTACACTAGCTACATTCCAGTTTTGAGAAAAACTGGTCCCTGCAATGTTGGCTCGCCTCAAGGTAAAACCTGTCAGCCAGGTTGCCGTTCCCTGCAGCTTGTACTGCAACGAGACCGAATCAATGTTGGACAATGTGTAACCGGACATGGTGATGGGAAGCAAATTTGAATTGGCAGGCGTCACCAACCAGCCTTGGGCCGGTGCCACGAGGTCTATACCGCCGCAAGCACTCAGAAAATCGAAAGAGATTTTTGCCGTATTAATATCATTCGGGATGAAAATGCCATCCAGCCCGCAAAGATCGGTCAGGTAGAATTCTACATCAGGATAGGACAAGACCTTGTCATTCCGGTTAAACTTATCCACCCGCAGCGTCACATTCTGTGTCTGTCCGGGCCCGATGAAAAACGTAACAGGATTTGAAACCAAATTAGCCGAGCCTGAGCTTGATATCACCAATCCTTCGCTGGTACCAGCGTCAACGGACAGTTCATAAGGACGAACTTCGTCACTCTCACTTCTGTTTACCAGTGTGATATTGAAGAAACGCGCTTGATTGGGATCAATACTCTCAATGCGCATATCACCCGATAGAATTTGCGGCAAGTCGCGACGTTGCGCCCCTGCTTCTGGTGGGCAACTACTGGTGCCTGCTACCAATTCGAAAACCGGGGTGCCGTAAATGGGATCTCGCTTGATGTCAACAGAGAAAAAGTCGCCAGGATCATTGTCTTGCAACCGATAGCCGATGGTTGTTTCAGAGCCTCGGGTATTCGTCGTGGAATTTCCCCAGGTCTCCTGTAGTGTAACGACAGCGCCCCCTGTGGCACCGCGTCCTGCTAACCGAAGTCCCAATTCGAAAGCTATTTGGTTATCGATCTCCACGTCGTAGGTAATCGTATTGGAACCCGACTTTGTAATGGTTTCAGACTCTTGAATAGCTGCTCCATTTGAAAAAGAGCGATTTTTTATAGCCGTTGCCAGTCGCTTATTTTCATTGTTTTGTTCAATTACTTGCTGCCATACACTAATCTGTCTTGTAAACCGACTACTATCAGAGAAGGTGGTAGACTGCGCAAGCAATCGCTGCTGCTGAGGAATGATGACATTAAGAATGTGGTCTTCGGCATAGGCAAACTCTGTCAAGAAACTATCGACACTTAAGAACAAAGCGCTATCCAGTTGAACTTCGCAACCGTTCACAGCAGTCTCTGGCTTGAAATCGATAAAAATGCTTTTGCCCATCAAATAGTTTACAGCATTTCCCACATATACATCACCGGAGCTACCTTCCACAAAAAGAGAAGATTTACTGGTTTCAAATCGCTGCTTGGTTGTCACTGTCTCTACCAACTCGTCAGTAGTCCCGTGATTCACACGATTGGTGTGCGTAAAATTTGTTGTTCCTATCGCTTCCACATCGAAGCTGACAGCGCCACTTGAAACGCTGAAGGCCCCTCCTAATGATACATTGGTAAATCCATCAGCTTGGCGGGAGCTGCCCCTCGCCTCGGCCT
>JALOMC010000238.1 GCA_025455665.1 Chitinophagaceae bacterium
CTGTGTTTGTAATAGCCGACGCGGCATGCCCGCTAAAAGTGCTGGCAATGTGCCGGGCAAATACTTCTTCACCGTTTGGCAGCAGTTGCTTCAAATCAGCATTGAAATAAACTGTGGTCGGGGGCGGCACTTCCATCGACTTCATCAAATCTTTCTTTTTAGAAGCTTCTGCGGCCCTGCCCCCCATTTGCCGGGGGCTGCTGTACAGCTGCCAAAGAAGTTGATTCCCCATTTTCACCGGCTTTACATTGGTGAGCTGCCGGCCGGTATCGATGGCTGCATACAGTGCTGCCCAGTTCATATCAATATCGCGGGTAGCCACCGTTTGCCGCATAAAAAAGCGATCCCTTGTATCCGGCTCCAGCTTTTCAAATGCATGAAAAGCTCCGCTGAACGTAAACAAAAGCGTGAAGAGAGCAAAAAAACCGGAAGTCCACCGGTGGGCGTACCTGGTGCGAACAACAGGATGGCTACTTCCTCTTTTGCCCTTGGTGGTAAAAAGAATATACAGGCCCATGACAGAGGTGCCAAATGCCAGCAACATAATGCTGATAGTCACCCAATATTTAGCAGTGCCCAAAAAGTTGAGCCAGCCCAGGTTGTGAAATAGATTGAAAAACTTATCGGCAGCTGCCCGACGATTATCGACTGCATACGCAAACCGATCGGTACTGGTTTCCACATAAATCCGGATACCATCGGCCCGATCGAACGCCACTTTGTACACAGGCAACAGGCGATTGATTTCCCGGTATTCTCCTTCGAAACCGGTAACAAACGCTACCGAAGTGACCTTTGCCCCGCTTGTATCGGCCAGTATAGCGTTGGTAGCACTCAGACAGCAGTCTACTTCGTCTGCATTAGCCTCTTCCTGCGGTAGTTTGCTGTCGGCAGTACGCAGCATCATCAGCCCTGTTTGCGGGGCCAATGCTGCTACGCCTTCAGATGCTGTTTTTGCAGCGGGTTGCTTTGCTTTCTCCGGCCCTTTCAAAAACTTTTTGGCGAGGTACTGTGCATACAACGCGTCACCATTGCGCAAGGGCTTGCCCGAAACTGTACTATAGTACTGCAATACAGGCTGCCCCGGCAATTGCACCTGATAAAACCACTGACGATCGATGCGCACTATTCGAAATGTTTCGACCGCCTCAATACCTTGTGCTGTAAGCACGGCTTTCAGAGGCATTTTTAGCTGCGAAGTGTCGATAGGCGCTGGCGGAATAAACTGCGAACCAACCTGGGGCCGCCACGTAGTCATAATAGGGTGCAAGAACCCGCTGAGGGCCCAAAGCATCACCGGTACTGCTATCAGCAGGCTGATGGTACGGTGCCACTTGTAAATTTTTTTACGCAACATGGTGCAGAGTTTTACGATAGGAAAAACCAGGTACCGACACCCAAAGAAATGAGTACCGGTACCCGTGTGATTTTTACTTTCTGTTCAGGTGAATTTTGATATCAATACCACTGTACAATTGGCGGCCCCAGTTGATATTCATAAAGGGAAACTGACCAGCCAACGGACCGCTGGCAATGGGGTTAGGGTTCAGCGCCGGTGCATCGGTATACACCTCATTCAGTGCATTATTTACACCAGCATAAGCATTCAGCTCAATCCGCTTGGTGATAAATCCTCTCCATCCGGTTTTTGCACCCAGTAAACTAAATGGTGCAGTCTTCAGGGTGTTTGCATTGTTCACATACACTATGTCTACCCACTCGTAGTTTACAAATGCATACACACCAAATTTGGTGGCCGCTTGTATGTTCGCAAACAGGCGGTTGGGGGCATTGCCCGGCACCCAATTGCCGTTCAGTTTGCTTTCAACTATTGTTCCGCCCTGGCGAAAGGTTTCTGTAAAGTTTTCGAACACAGTGCGCTGATGAGTAAAGCTGATTTGCGGCATCAGGGTAGTCAGCCAGCTATTTCTATTCCGCATCAGGTTGCTATGCAGCATTACTTCGAAACCGGTATAGCTGGTGGCTCCTGCGTTTTCACGAACAGCGAAGCCAATCAATGGTGTTCTGGTCAAAATTTCATCCATCAGGTTGAGGCGGTAAACACTTGCATCAAACTCCAGCCAACCGTTGAAAAGTTTACCGCGGGTACCCACTTCGTAGTTCCAGGCAGTTTCAGGGCGCAAATCAGTATTCACCGTGCCGTCGGGGCGGTTGATATCGCCGGTAGATGGTGGCGTAAAGCCGCGGCTGACATTGCCGTGTATGGCAATATTTTTAGCGGGCCTGTAGTTGAAAGCAACCCTTGGTGCATAGAACGGGTCGAAACGACGAACTTGCTCTTGTGCATTGCGCAGCGTAAACTCGAAATTGGTGTACTGGTAGAAATTGGCACTCATCCCTGCGGTTACCAGCAATCGGCTGGTCAACTCCAGTTCGGCTTGTGCAAATAGAATACCGTTGGTAACACGAGCCTGCCGATCGCCTATGCGGGCACTATCGGGCCTGCCGGCAGTGTTACGATAAAAATTGGTACGCACCACCCCTGTTTGAAACTCGGCACCTGCGGTCAGTACCAGCTTCTTTCCGCCAAGTGAAGCATCGTACATAAAGCGGGTTCTGCCGCCGGCATTTTGCGTCAGCTGAAAAATATAGATACCCTGAATGGGGTGATCCAAATCGCTGAAAGCAGCCGTCATGCTGGTGATGTTGCGAACCCGATTGCTGATCTTCCAATCGTGGCTTACACCCACCCTGGTGAAAATAATATCACGGCCGGCATTCATGGTTACGCTCAATGGCAAAGCCTGGCGTGGATTGGCCTCGGCCTGCGCCGGTGTAAGTGCGCCAGGTGCCCGGCTGGCATAGTTGTTTCGGTTAAAGAAGATGGTCGTGGTACTTTTTTCCGTAGAACCAAATGTGGCCAGCACGGTACCAAAGCTGCGTCGCTCGTTACTAAAATCGCGGAAGCCATTGGTATGCTGTGTACCGGCAGTTGCCATCAAATTTGTTTTGCCATCGCTAAAGCGGTAGGTGGCACCGGTGCGCCAGGTGTCGTAATTGCCCAGCATCCCAAAAAATTCAATGCTGTTTTCGTTGCGCTTCGCCTTTTGTGTGTTGATGTTCATAACACCGCCCACACTGGCTCCATAAATACTGCTGGCAGGTCCTTTAATCACTTCCACCGAGCCAATGGTGTACGGATCGATATCTTCCCATGCATTGGTTCCGTCGGCATTTGTCAGCATTAAATCATTCAGGTACATCTTGATGCGGCCGGTAGCGCCAGGCCCTCTTGCACCCATGCCACGAATGCTAATGGTGGCAGGGCGCAGTACGTTGGCACCCCTGGCCTGTACACCCGGAATTTGATTGAGCATATTGGCGAGGCTTGTCTTGTCGGCCCTGTCAAAATCTCGGGGGCCGGCAATGGCTATGCTACCTGTACTTGTGAGCAAACTGCGCTTGTTTTCGAAGCCCGTCACCACCACTTCTGTCAGGTTGGTTACTTCAGCTTCCAGGGCAATTGTCTGATTATTGGCCAGCTCAGCCAAACCTACCTGCTGAGGTGCAAAACCAACCAAACTAAAGGTGACACTTTTGGCACCTGCCGGCACATTTAGTGTAAATGCTCCTTTGCTATCTGTAAAGGTGCCTGCCGATTTACCAGCGGTAACACTTACACCTTCCAAAGGCACTTTGTTATTTGACTGAATAACAGTACCGGTTACAGTGGACTGTCCAAAAAGACGGGCGCACATCAGCAGCCCTATCATAAGGTAAAAAAAACGTTTCATGCAAGTAGGCATTTGAAGGCCATGTCGGCCTCCTCCTATCCCCCGAACAGTTTCGGTTGAGAAGGACGACCCACAACGGCGTTTCTGAATTGGATTGATAAAAAGAAGGATAGGCATCCCGCGGTACAGCGCCACTGTAGCAGTAAAAAGGCACACGACCGCACTTTGTGCAAGGGCTGGCCAAGGAGCATGGAACGGCAAAGCCAATTGCCCGTATGCCGCTTGCGACCATGCACTGGCAACGCCAGAGGTGTAGTAGCTACTGCAATAAAATGGGAATACCTATCGGCAGCTCCGGCAAAGAGCTGAACACCATCTTAGGCCAATACCACGGATGGCGGCTTGTTGATAGAACGTGGCCATGATTGAAGACTGGCCAGGTACCGTCCGTTGTACACAACAGGTACCAACTTACACGGACAACCTCCGAGCAACGGAAAATATGATTTAGAGCTCAACACTTCCTCCACCTTGCTAAAGGCTTCTTCATCTTGATGCTCTGAGTCGGCCAGCTTTTTGGCCAAAATACACTTGCCATTACAATTTAGCTGCGGCTTACTCTTGTTTTCGCAGCTGGCTGCTATTGAAGTCTGGTTTGCATAGAAATAGCCAATCAGCACCGCGTTGCGTGACATTTGACATGCAAATGCAATCACAAGTATGTATACAATGGCTTTCATTTTGCGTGTGCAAAAGTATAGTGCCTGATTTGAAATGATGGTATAAAAAATCG
>JALOMC010000239.1 GCA_025455665.1 Chitinophagaceae bacterium
AACAGCAGCTGCAAAATTGTGGAAGTGAGCTTTGGGCAGGGCAGCCGCAAGGAATACTTCCGAAATACCAGCCTGCAATACTTTGAAAAAGGCGAACTGGTAACGGTAGAAGGCGTAAGTGGCTTTGATGTAGGCGAGGTAAGCCTGACCGGCGAACTGGTGCGCCTGCAGCTGAAAAAACACAAACTGGCCGAAGACTCGCCCGACATTAAGCGCATACTGCGCCGGGCCAACCAGCTGGATATAGACAAGTGGAAAGAAAACAAGGCCCGGGAAAAGGATGCCCTGGTGCGCAGCCGGGCCATAGCCCGCCAGCTGGGCCTGCAAATGAAGCTGGCCGAGGTAGAAATACAGGCCGATGGCAAAAAGGCTACCTTCTTTTACACAGCTGAAGACCGGGTAGACTTTCGGGAATTGATAAAGGTGTACGCCGGCGAGTTTAGGGTGAAGGTGGAAATGCGCCAGATAGGCCCCCGCCAGGAAGCTGCCAAGGTAGGCGGCATTGGCAGCTGTGGCCGCGAACTGTGCTGCAGCACCTGGCTCACCGATTTTAAGAGCGTAAACACCACGGCCGCCCGCTACCAAAACCTGAGCATCAACCAGGCCAAGCTGAGTGGCCAATGCGGCCGCCTGAAGTGCTGCCTCAACTACGAGCTGGATACCTACCTGGATGCACTGCAGCATTTTCCGACCGATGCCGATGTGCTGGAAGTAAGCCGGGGCCGGGCCTTTTTGGTAAAAAAAGACATCTTTAAAAACCTGATGTGGTACACCCTGCCGGATAGTACCAAGCAGTACCCGCTGACGCTGAAGCGGGTGGCCGAAATAAAGGCCATGAACCGCAATGGCGAACGCCCCGACGAGCTGCAGGCTGTAGAAGTAGTGAGTGGCAAGCCCCGCGAAGTGGAGCCCGAATTTGTAGATGTGGTAGGGCAGATAAGCCTGCGCAGCCTGGAAAAAACCAGCCGCCGCCAACGCGACAAAGAGCGGGGGCGCCAGCAGCCTGGCCGCGGCCAGCAAGGGGGCGGCAACCAAGGTAATCAGGGCGGTGGCAACAACCGGCCGCCCCAGCAGCAGCGGCCACCCCGCCAGCAGCCACCGGGCCAGCAGCCCCCCCAGCAGCAGCGTCCGCCACAGGGTGGGCAGGGCAGTGGACAAGGCCGGCAGCGGCCACCCCGCGGGCCCCGGCCGCCCAAACCCGAAGGATCCTAACATTTGTACCCGGCCGGCATGAAAGCCGTGTAGGGTCTTCCGATTGCTGACTTTTGACTTTTCCTATATTTGCGCCACGCAACAAAAAATCTGATACGATGGAAGAGACGACCAAGAAGAGTACCGCCAAGCATTGGGCCCTGTTTTTCTTTTGGACTGCCGCCATGTTTGCCGTCATGTTTTCGCCCTACGGCCAGTGGTTCTGGCTGATTCTTCCGTTTGTATGTACTGAGTTTGCCAAAGCCATGGACTTGCTTTAATACAGTATACGTCGACTTGCTTGCTTATTGTAACAACAATCAGCCCCGCTTTTGCGGGGCTGTTGTTTTTTTACCATTACCGTGCGGAAAGCCTACTAAAACAAGCATGCACACAAACTTGATGCCTGTGGCCGGGGCGGTACCCCTTTTTCTTCTTTAAAGAGACTACCAAAACACGGTGCCATCAATACCTTTTGTTAGGTATTTTGCCCATGGCAGCCATATGGTTGCTTTTGTTGCCCATGGTAGCTAACCTCACTTACTGCTGCGGCCTGGTACTGCTGCTACTGTCAGCCTGCCGCCCGCTGCCCAGTACGCCCCTGCAGCTGCGGGTAGCGCAGGCGGGTGCCCTGCCCGATAGCCAGCAGGTGCTGCAAGCCCGGTTTGGCCCGCCACAGGCAGCCGATTTTAACCCCGGCTTTACCCGCCATACTTACTGGATAACAACTACAGTACACAACCACGGGCAGGGCACCCGCGTGTTGCTGCTGCTGAATAACCCGCACATCAACCACGCGGAAGCATGGCAGGTAGGCAAGGGCCCGTTGGCTACCCGCCTGGGCGATTACTTTCCTTTTGCCAGCCGGCCCTATTACGACCGCGACCTGATCATACCCATCAGCATGCTGCCGGGCGATAGTGCCAAGGTGTTGCTTTGGGTAAACAAGGCCAACGAATCGCTGCAGCTGCGCCTGGAGGCGCTGACGCCCGAAGAACTGGAGGCCCGCCGCCGGCAAGAGCACCTGTTTATGGGCTTTAGCCTGGGCTGGCTGGTGCTGATAGCCATGTTTGCTGTGTTTTTGTGGGCTGGGCTACGCCACCGGGCCAACCTGCTGTATGCCCTGTACGTAGTGGTAGTAGTGCTTTGGATGCTCAGCAACTGGGGCCTTGGTTTTCAGTACCTGTGGCCAGCGGCACCGGGCTTTGCCAGCAAGGCGCGGCCGGTATTTGCACTGCTGGGGGTAGCCTGCTTTACCAGCGTGTTGCTGTCTTTTTTTCCGCCCGGCCAGCGGTTCAGGTGGCTTACTCGTACTTGCCGCTGGTACATGGCACTCATGTTGGTGCTGGCGGCAGGTTCGCTACTCATCAACTACAGTAGCCTGCCCGATGATACGAAGGTGCCATTTTTGCAGCTGCTATCGGCCTGCACCGTAGCGGGTGCGCTGCTAAGTAGCCTCTACCTGTGGTACCAGTGGGCAGCCGGCGAAAAACTGGTACTGTACTATGTGGTGGCCATCTGCTTTCTGCTACTTACCACTGTTAGTATCAACCTGTACCAGTTTGGCATTACCAACAGCTTTACCATTTTTCTGAACACCTATGGCAGTGCCATTGGTCTGATGGGCGAAACGGCCATCCTTTCGATGGGCTTTGCCAGGCGGGTGAGCCTGTACAAAAAGGAAAAAGAAGACCTGGCGCTGCACATGCTGCTACGCGAAAAGCAGATGGCCGAGCAAATGATAGCTGTAGAAGAAGCCGAACGCACCCGGCTGGGCCGCGACCTGCACGATAGCATTGGTAGCATGCTGGCCACAATTCACCTGCATGCATCGCAGCTACAGCACCAGCACCCGCAGGTGCCGCTACAGCCCCTGCAGCACATGCTGCAGCAAAGCATGGCCGAAGCCCGGGCCATAGCCCACAACCTGGTGCCGCCACACCTGGCACAGCACGGCCTGCGCAGTACCCTGCTACAGCTGGTGCAGCAGCATAGCCAGCCGCAGTGCCGCCTCTCTCTTTACTACGATTGGCATGGCCAGCTACCCTTGACCATGCAAACCAGTGTGTACCGCATTTGCGTTGAGCTTATCAGCAATATTTTGCGCCATGCCGACGCTACAGAGGGCAGCCTGCAGCTGACCGAAGATGAAGGCCAACTGCAGGTGCTGGCCGAAGACAACGGCAGCGGATTTGACAGCACCCAACCGAGCCACGGCATTGGTTTGCAAAACTTGCGCAGCCGCATTGCCTACCTGAAAGGCAGCCTTCACATTGATTCGAACAAGGATGGTACCACCATCATTATATTGCTGCCCATTCCAATATGAAAGCAAATCATCGTTCCGCCGGTAGCATGGCCGGTTTACTGCACATCGACGATCACGTGCTGTTTTCGCAAGGAGTGATGGCCCTGCTGCAGGATGTGCCCACGCTGCGATGGCTGGGCCATGCCGATAGCATTGCCAGCGGCGTCGAAAAGTGCCGGCAGTGCCAGCCAGACATGGTGTTGCTCGACTATTTTTTGCCCGACGGCCATGGACTGGATGCTGCCCGGCAGCTGTTGGCGCTGGATCCGGCCCTGCGCATTGTTTTTTTAACCATGGAGCATAGCCGCCATATAATGGAACAGTGCCAGGCGCTGGGCGTACATGGCTACCTGCAAAAAACCGTTGGCCGCCAGGAGCTGCTGGAAGCGCTGGAAGCAGTGCGCAAAGGGCAACACTACTACATGTGGCGCCAGCACGACGAAGGCTGGCAGAGCCCGGCCAATAAAATAACCCTGCTGAGCAAACGAGAAAAGCAGATAGCGCTGCTGGTGTGTGCCGGCCTTACCTCGGCCGAAATAGCCGAACGCCTGAGCCTTAGCCTACTCACCGTATCTACCCATCGCAAAAACCTGCTGCGCAAACTGGATATAAAGAATGCAGCGCAACTGGCTGCATTGGCAAGCCAGCTGAAAGCCACGCTGTGATACAGCCATGCTACCTCCGCAAGTATTGCTGAATAGTACTGCGATTGGTAAGCCAGATGAGCACCAATACCAGTACGCTGGCAGCCAGCGTATAGGGGCTTATGAATGCCGAGAGATGCATATTTTGCCCGGCCAGTATTTTTTGGAGGCCCCACTGCAGTGCCGACAGCGCCAGCAGCACTGCCAGCATTATAAACAGATGTACCGGCATAAACTGCTGCATGAGGAAACGATGCAATGTTTGCCGCGATAAGCCGAGTGTTTTCAGTAATTCAATATCGGGGCGGCTGGCCGCGATAGTGAGC
>JALOMC010000240.1 GCA_025455665.1 Chitinophagaceae bacterium
AAAGCCGAACTGGCCGGCCAGCGGGGCTACACCAGCTTTGGCAAAGAACATGCCAAGGGTAGCGATGCACCCGACCTGAAAGAGTTTTACCAATACGGCCAGACCGTAGAAGATGGCGACCCCGTAAAGGCGGAGTACCCCGACAATATTTCTGTGGCCGAGGTGCCGCAGTTTACACCTACGCTGTTCAGGTCGTACCGTCATTTCGAAAAAAGCGGCCGGGCGCTGCTAAGTGCCATTGCGCTGTACCTGGGGCTTGATGAGCAATACTTCGATGAGTTTATCATCAACGGCAACAGCATTTTGCGGGCCATCCACTATCCACCCATTACACAGGAGCCCAAATCGGCCATCCGTGCCGAACAGCACGAGGACATCAACCTGATTACCTTGCTGGTAGGTGCCAGTGCCGAGGGCCTGGAAATACTGACCAAACAAGGCGAATGGGTAGCAGTAACAGCGCTGCCGGGCCAAATAGTGGTGAATGTGGGCGATATGCTGCAGCGCCTGACCAACAACCGACTGAAGAGCACCACCCACCGCGTGGTAAACCCGCCCCGCGAAAAATGGGGCAGCAGCCGTTTCAGCATTCCGTTCTTTTTGCACCCCAAGGGTAGCATGAGCCTGGCCTGTCTCGACAACTGTATTGACGCAGATCACCCCAAGGCATACCCCGATGCTACCGCCGGCGAGTACCTGGATGAACGGCTGCGGGAAATAGGGCTGAAAAAATAGCATAATACTGCCTGGCCTTTACGCCGGTATTTCCAAGCCCTGTCGCACAAGCCAAAACGACAGGGCTTGTCTCATTTTCGGCCTCGATGTACTGTTATTTCGCACTCCCAATGCCACTTACGCCCCGCTGAACGCAAAACGTTCTTCTTTTCAAATTCGCTTTTCTTAACGCTTTTAAATGGCGGTGGACCAATACTTTTGATACTCAAACACCCCCTCTCATGAAGAAGCTAATGTTATTCGCAATGCTGCTATCGGCCAGTTTGGTTGTAGCAGCCCAGGACAAAATCAAAAAACACGACGGAGAAACACTGACAGTGAAGGTAATCCGCGTAACAGAGTCATCGATTGTTTTTCGCTACGAAGGTGAAGAGGCCGAGCAATTGCTGGGTCGTCTGGCGGTAAAGGAAATCACCTACTCGAGCGGACGTAAAGAGCAGATATCTGAAAAGATAGTAGTAAGTAGCAAGGATGACTGGGAAAAAGTGCAAATAGTGGAAGACAAAGCCATGATTGCCGGCCTCAAAAAAGGCGACGAAATCCGTGGCAAAACCTCTGGTATCATGGGCTTTCATACCGCCAATACGGCCGACAGAAAAGCAATGAGAAAACTGATGGAAGCTGCTGCTGAAGCGGGTGCACCATTTGTGCTGATTACCAGCGACAAAGATGCTCGTAGCCAGTCTATTGGCCTTGGCTCGGCACAGGGCGTCAAGCGTGGTTTTATGTATTTCTACAATTAATTCTTCCTTGTTTTAAAAAAAGGCTGGCACACTTGCCAGCCTTTTTTTGTGCTACGAATCAGACACATCCATTAGGCTTTAGAAAATCGTCTCCAACTCCTGCAGGTGATAAATGGTGTACGTGGGCTGTAGCTCCGTGCTTTCACCAATATGATTTACAAACACCGTATCAAGGCCAGCCTGCATAGCGCCCCGGATATCAGCATCCAGGTTGTCGCCTATCATGATGCTCTCTGCTTTTTGGGCGCCCGTTTGCTGCAGGGCAAACTCGAAAATCTCTTTGTGCGGCTTTAGCGCCATGGCTCTTTCGCTGGTAATCACTTCGCCAAAATAATGATCAATCTGACTGTTGCGCAGCTTACCCCATTGCACGTCTTCAAACCCATTGGTGATGAGGTGCAGTGCATACCCTTTGCGGGTGAGGTACTCAATAATTTCGATGGTATAGGGAAACAGCTGCGTTTTATGGGGTAGTATTTTCAGGTATTCCTGGCTGAGCTGTAGCGCCAATTTTTCATCGCCTGATTTGTACTCCAGCAGGGTGTGCCACATCCGCTTCCACCGCAGCTCTTCCTGCTTTATAAAGCCATGGTTGTATCGGTCCCAAAGGCGTTTATTGTGGTACGAATAGCGTTGGTAAAATCCGTCGAAATCGGGCGTAAGTGTCTGGTGCAAATCGTGGGCATGAAATACTTCGTGCAGCGTATCGCGGCTGTTGGTTTCAAAGTCCCACAGGGTATGGTCGAGATCGAAAAAAAGATGTTTGTAATGCATAATGCCGGTAGCAGCGGCCACGGGGCCGATATTTGCGCAAGCTATTTCTCTTCTGCCAAACCAAACGTTTATTCATGGTTATAATCATCACGGGCGCCTCCCGCGGGCTGGGCTGGGCCATGGCCGAAGCTTTTGCGGCCGATCAGCAAGGCCACACGCTGGTACTAATGGCCCGCGATGCTGCCCGCCTGCAGCAGGCAGCCATGCAGCTGCAAGCCCGCTTTTCGCAAACCACGGTGCTGCACTATGCCTGCCAATTGGGGCAGCAGGCACAGCTACCCGCCTTGCAGCAGTGGCTACAGCAGCATGCACCGGTGGCAGATGTTCTCATTAACAACGCCGGCTATTTTGTGCCCGGCAGTGTGCATGCCGAAGCCGAAGGCAACCTGGAAGCCATGCTGGAAGCCAACCTGCTTTCGGCCTACCAGCTCACCCGATTAGTATTGCCCGGCATGATGAGCCATGGCCGCGGACATGTTTTCAATATATGCTCTATTGCTTCGCTCAAAGCTTACCCCGGTGGCGGCAGCTACAGCATCAGCAAGTTTGCGTTGTATGGGTTTGGCCAAAACCTGCGGGAAGAGATGAAGCCCCACGGCATTAAAGTAACCAATGTAATGCCCGGCGCCACCTGGACCGATAGCTGGGCAGGCAGCGGCATACCGCCGGAGCGGCTGATGGAAGCACAGGACATAGCCAGCATGGTGTATGCCTGCGCCCACCTGAGCCCGCAAGCTGTGGTAGAAGACATTGTGATGCGACCGCAACCAGGCGATTTGTAATGCTGAACTACTAAAGCTCTTCAGCTCATGCAAAAAATTTCTGCGCCAGTGGTGTTTGATGGCTTTGAGCCACACCCCAACGGTGTGCTGGTACTAAACGATGCCGGCATGGTGCTGGACCTGCTGCCAGCCGCAGCGGCAGACGATGATAGTGTACAACGGCTACCACACGGATGGCTGTGCCCGGGCTTTGTAAATGCACACTGCCACCTGGAGCTGAGCCACCTGAAAGACCGGCTGCCGGCAGGTGAGGGCATGGTGTCTTTTTTGCAAGGCGTGATGTACAACCGCCAGGCCGATGCCGAACTGGTACAGTATGCCATGCAAGCCGCGGCCGAAGAAATGCTGGGCAAAGGCATTGTAGCCGTGGGCGATATCTGCAACACGGCACTATCGGCCCCCATCAAAGCACAATCGCCCTTGTACTGGCACAGCTTTGTAGAAGTAACAGGCTTTGTGCCCGCTACTGCCAAGCAGCGCTTCGATCAGGCATTGGCCACCGCCGCCACCTTGCAGCAGTACCAGCCTGCCAGCCGCATCAGCCTGGTGCCGCATGCGCCCTACAGTGTATCGGCCCGCTTGTTTCAGCTGCTGCAAGACCAACCGCAAACAGTGGTATGCATGCATAGCCAGGAAAGCGAAGCTGAGGAGGCTTTTTTGACACGTAAAGACGGCCCACTGCTGCAGCTGTACGAGGCACTGGGCATTGATATCAGTTTTTTTGAACCCATGGGCGACAGCAGCCTGCAGTACTGTGCGCACCTGCTGCCAATAGCCAACAGCACGATACTGGTACACAACTGCACTACTACCGAGGCCGATCTGCAATTTCTGCACAATCAGTACGAGCTCATCAGCGGGCAGTTTTCATTTTGCCTGTGCCCGGGTGCCAACCGATATATTGGCAACCCGCTGCCCGATGTGCACATGCTGCAACAGCACCATGCGGCCATCTGCCTGGGTACCGATAGCCTGGCCAGCAATACCGAGCTGAGCATTCTGTACGAAATGCAATTACTACAACTCCACTACCCCGGGCTACCTGCTACGCAGCTGCTGAAATGGGCCACCTACGGGGGCGCCCATGCGCTGGGCATTGCGCAGCAGTTTGGCAGCTTTGGCATAGGCATGCGGCCCGGCGTGCTTTGGCTGGAACAGCTGGCAGCCGATGGCCAACTGCAGCATGCATCAGTACAGCGACTGTATTAATCTTTGCTTCATTCTCCAACGCATATCATGAAAATCATTCCCGGCGAAATCAAAACTGCCCAGCTGCACCATTACCTGCTGGGTGCTGTGGCACCAAGGCCTATCTGCTTTGCCAGCACAGTCAATGCCCATGGCGATGTGAACCTGAGCCCTTATAGCTTTTTCAATGTATTTGGCAGCAATCCTACTACCCTCATTTTCTCGCCCAGCCGCAAGGTGCGAGAC
>JALOMC010000241.1 GCA_025455665.1 Chitinophagaceae bacterium
GGCATGGGGCTTACCGGTCTCATACTGCGGGTAAAGTTTCGATTGAAAAAAATTGAAACCTCGTACATACGGCAAAAGCAAATCAAGGCAAAGAATCTTGAGGAAATAATTGCGCTGTTTGAAGAATACAAGCATTATACCTATTCAGTAGCCTGGATCGATTGCTTAAAAAAAGGAAACGGATTTGGGCGCAGTATCCTCATTTTGGGTGAGCATGCCACAGCCGAAGAACTGCCGCCGGCTGCCAAAAGTGAGCCCTTGAAAGTGTTTGAAAAAAATCTATTTAAGTTTCCGGTTTACCTGCCTTCTTTCTTTTTGAACAAGCTGTCGATCCGGCTTTTCAATTTTGCTTACTACCATAAAAATACCCGCCGCGAAATGGATAGCGTGGTGCCCTATGAACCGTTCTTCTATCCTTTGGACATCATAGATGAGTGGAATAAAATGTACGGTCGCCCGGGTTTTGTACAGTACCAGTTTGTATTGCCACTGAGTGCAAAGGCAGGTTTAATCGACATTTTGAAACGGATTACCGACAAAGGTTTTGCATCTTTTTTGGCCGTATTGAAAGTGTTTGGCCCCCAGGACACCATGATTGGTTTTCCGATGGAGGGGTTTACTTTGGCGCTCGATATTCCTGTGCGCAAGGGCCTGTTCGAGTTTTTGGATGAGCTGGATGAAATAGTACTGGCACACCAGGGGCGCATTTATCTTTCCAAAGATGCCCGCATGAAAAAGAAAATGCTGGAGCAAAGCTATCCGCGGCTGCAAGAGTTTAAGCAGGTGGTAGCCCGGTACAACCCCGCAGGAAAAATCAACTCGATGCAAGCAAAACGCCTGGGGCTGGTGTAAAATTCAGATGACATGAACGTTCTCATTATCGGTGGCTCTTCAGACCTTGGAAAGCAATTGGCGTTGGCCTACGCACAGTCGGGCGCTGCTATCCACCTCACTGTGCGAAACGAGAAGCAGCTGGAGGCGCTGGTGAGTGACCTATCGATACGTACCGGTGCAGCTGTTCAAGGTTCTTTGCTCAATCTGGAAGATTTGGCGGCTTGTCAGCGCTTTGTGCAGCAGCTGAGCCCGCTGCCCGATGTAGCCATTTGTGTGGCTGGTTATTTGGGCGAAAATGAAAAGTCCATGTCAGAGCTGGACGAAACCAATCGGGTCGTCTTTGCCAACTACGCCGGCCCGGTGGCGCTGCTCAATGCGCTGGCTTTGCCAATGGCCAAACGCCGGTCTGGCGTGCTGGTGGGCATCAGTTCGGTGGCGGGGGAGCGGGGACGTCAAAGCAATTTTATTTACGGTAGCGCCAAAGCGGCCTTTTCTACTTACCTCGATGGTCTGCGCAACTGGCTGTTTCAGTACGGCGTGCATGTGGTGACCGTAAAGCCGGGCTTTATGGCTACCAGCATGACTGCAAATATGAAACTACCGCCGCTGCTCACAGCTTCGCCGCAGCAGGCTGCATTGGTTATAAAAAAGGGAATTGCAAAGCGCCGCAATACTATCTACGTAAAGTGGATGTGGCGCTACATCATGCTCATTATCCGGTGGGTACCCGAACCCATTTTCAAGAAGATGAAAATGTAAATTCCTCAGTTTCTGAACGGTTTGAAATGTGGCTGCGTGGCTATAGACAACATGGCCGTATCACCGCTGCTATCGCCATAAGCGTATATCTCGCTGTACTCCTCCAGCGCCAGTTCCGCCTTTATGCGCCGAAGCTTTTCTTCACCGTTGCAATTATTATTGGCTAGTCTGCCGGTCACCGCCGAAGCCGACACCAGATAGACCTGGTGCCCTTGCTGCTGGTGCCAGCGCAAACGCTCCAGCGCAGCCGGCCGTAGTAGCATTGGCAGCTTTTGCTGGCAAAAGCGGTGGCACAATTCATTGAAATGCTCATGGACCATGCCTCCAAAAAAGGCAGAAAGAAAGCGCTGCTTAGCAATAGTAGCCGATATAGCCCCCAACTTATGTAGTGCCAGGCCCGGCGCCAGTGTGGCCATGGTAGCCCAGTAGCCGGTAGTTCCCCGGTGAAAACGAGCCAGCTCCAGCATGCTGTCGGCATGGGTAATGGTACCGTCAAAATCGAAAAGCGCCAGCTGTTTTTCAGGCATTGTTTTGCTGCTTGGCCCCCAAACCTATGGAATGTAGACTGATTGCGGCAAAGCATTTGGTAGACTGTACTACAACATTGCGTGTTCATTTTGACAAAGCGCAAACCTGCTTGGCACGATAGTTGGTAAAATAGGAATGTTAGCAACTACAAACTCCCTCTCTTAAACTGAAGGCATGTCTCGATGGCTTCAGTTTTTTTATATCCCGCTCTCACGCCAGTGTTGCCCAACAGCAAGTTTTGGATTCCTCCAATTTGCTTCTTTCAAAACACCGACCGCCTTTAAGCTGGCTGTACCCCTGATGAGAAAGGGGAGGCAACATTTTTTCACCACAAATTTTAATACAATGGCTGGAGTTGTATTAAACCTGAAGCGGAACGGTTTTTGGGTCTTTTTAGTTTGTTTGGTTTTGTCAGGCGGCGCATCATTTGCGCAAGTGGGCGATCAGGTACTTCACAAAGTGGGCTCGTGGAACGCATATGTGCACCTTCCGCCCGACTACAACAGTCAACCCACCAAGCGCTATCCCACCATCATTTTCATTTGTGGCCTCGGCGAGGTAGGTACCAACCCGGCCAATCTGCTCAAGTTTGGACCCTCGCATTACATCTCAAAGGGGCACAACATGCAGTTTATGGTAGATGGAGTGCTGGAAACACCCATTGTTATTTCGTTGCAGCCTGCTTCGGGCTGGCCGCAAGACTGGTTTTTGAACCGCCATCTTGACTCGGTACTGCGCCGCTGGCGGGTAGATACCACCCGCTGGTATGGTACCGGCCTTTCTATGGGTGGCTGGGCCTTCAACAACTATATTTCCTGGTCTGAAAACTATGCCCGGCGCCTCACTGCCATTGTACCCATGTCTTCGCCCGAGTCGGGGGCACCCATTGGCAATTATAGCCGGTTTGTAAACGCTGGCGGTCGCTGGTGGGGCTTTGAGGGCACCACCGATTACCGCAAAATGGACCTCATTTTCAACGCCATGAATGCGGCTGTGCCCAACTCGGCCCGCTACACAAAGTATGTAGGCGGGCATTGCTGCTGGAATACCTGGTACAATCCTGATTGGCGGGAAAACGGCGTCAATATTTACGAATGGATGTTGCGCCAGCGCAAAGCTGGCACCACGCCCAATACGGCGCCCGTGGCCAATGCCGGCGCCAATCAACAGCTTACATTGCCGGTGAATAGCACTACGCTGGCCGGTACTGCTACCGATGCACAAAACAATATTAGCACCTATCAGTGGCGCAAAGTGGCCGGCGGTGCAGCTACCATTGCCAATACATCGGCAGCTACTACCGCTGTTACTGGCCTTGTTCAGGGTACTTACCTGTTCGAACTAACCGTGAATGATGCGCAGGGCCTGGCAGGGAGAGATACTGTACAAGTCACAGTTTTACCAGCTCCCATTCCTAACGTAGCGCCTGTGGCAGTGGCCGGCCCCGATCAGGTGTTACAGTTTCCAACCAGTAGCACTGTGCTGAACGGCAGTGCCTCTGCCGATACGGATGGCACAGTAGCTGCCTACAGCTGGCGTGCTTTAGAAGCTCAAACCAGTATAATAGAAGCAGCTGGCCAATCTGTAACAAGGATAAGCAGCATGGCGGCGGGGCTACACCGCTTTGAGCTCACAGTAACTGATGACGATGGAGCCAAAGCCACGGATACGGTTGCAGTGTTTGTAAACCGGGTGCCGGTAGTGGTGCTGGGGCCCGACCGGGTACTGCCCGTGGGCAGCTCGCTGCAGCTGCAGCCTACCGTATCCGACCCCGATGGCAGTATTGTAGACAGTACGGTGAATGTAGTGTCGGCCGATGCCATGGTACAGCAGCGGGCAGCAGCTTTCGACTTTGCAAACCTACCGGGTGGCAAGTACTATATTATACTGCAGGTGACAGATGATAGGGGGGCACAAGCCACCGATAGCATGTACCTGGTAGTAAATGAGTACCCGGTAGCCGATGCCGGCAACGATATTTTGCTGCAAACGGCGGTCAACAGCGCCATTCTTACGGGTGCCAACTCTTACGATCCGGAAGGAGGGGCACTGCAATACCGCTGGATACAGCTGCCTGGCAGCCCGGCCGTTACGTTTTCCAATGCACAGGCAGTTACCACCTCTTTGTCGGGCCTTCAAACTGGTACCTACCGTTTTGCGCTGACCGTGACCGATGAATACGGCTTTACGCATACCGATACTGTACGGCTCAGTTTGCAGCCGGTTGTTCGCAGCCGTGTACTCATTGATGCCGGCCCGGCGGCGCCAGTGGGCCAAATCACCATTCGGGATCGGTGGGGCAAGTACTGGAACAATGTAACCGATGGCCGACCCGGGGTACGCCTGAACAGGGCAGTAGATACAGCTAACCAATTGACAACCATTGGTGTAGAAGTGATTAGCCGATTAGATGGCACATTCAGTATTACTGGCAACGGTATGAACGGGGGTAATAATATTGGCGACGTAGGCGACTACCCGGCTTCGGCTGTAAACGATAACGCCTTCGCCCATAGCTCTACCACCAGCGGTAAATGGCGCATTTTCGGCCTCGATCCCAATTTGAGCTACCATTTCAAGTTTTGGGGAAGCCGCTCTACCTATGGCGTTCGCACACTGCAGGTAAAGAGGAGCGGGGAAGCAAGCTATACGCAGGAGTTCAATTCTGTGTTGAACCGCAACTACAACCTCGCCGCCAATTTTCCGGCCATCAGTGGCGTTACTGAGGTGGTTTTCGATATGCAGGTGAAACCGGGCCAAATGTTTGGCAACTTCAGTGTTATTGATATCACAGCTGAACCGCTGGCCGCCGTGACACCCAAGCAGTTGAATCCTTCGCAGGGTGGCATGCTAGTTGTGCGGCCTGCACAAACGGCGCCAAAACCAGCCGCTTTGAAACTGTGGCCCAACCCGACCAAGGGTCAGGTTCAACTACAGCTTGATGGCGACTATAGCGGTCAGGTTCAAGTGATTATCACTAATATACAAGGTGCTGCTGTACGTGCCTTGGGGCTACAAAAGCTCAGTGGGCAATGGCAGGCACCACTATCACTGGCAGGCTTACCGGCAGGCATGTACTACGTGCAAACACGCCTGGGCCACCAGCTGCTGACACAAAAACTAATCATCCAGTAGCGCATTGGCTGCTGGCAGCCACATGCGAGAAGGGGCGGCCGGACCAACAAATCCTGGCCGCACCCTTTCGCCGATGGCGTCTTTCGATCTCCATTTGGTGGAAAAGTGGAAAAAATCAGCCTTTTTTCTATTGGCCGTGTGGTTTGGCACAATGATTGAATGATACAAGCAGCTGGCAATGAGTGCCTTTACCTGGCTGGTGTTGGTAATGCTGTTGTCCGTCGTTTGTCTTTTAAATCAACCCTGAGCCACTTAAACCGGTTCACAGGACTGCCGTGTATGTCCTGAAAAACAATGGTTTAGGTATGTGGCTGGGCTCATTTCATAATGAAAATTTTGCTGGAGCGACCGTGAGGCCTGTCTGGTTGTTGCTGCTTTGCATCGGTGCAATGATGCTGGCGCCTCAATCGGCCCGGGCTCACTACCTGTTCAACCAGGCGCCGGTTGCCGATGCAGGCCGCGATACGCTGATTGTGCAGCCTGCCAGCACGGTTACGTTGCAGGCAGCCGCCATTGATAGCGATGGCACTATCAGCACATGGCGCTGGACCCGGGTGGCTGGCCCCACTGTAGGTACCATTGCCACTGCTACAGCTGCTCGTACCAATGTGACTGGCCTCACCACTATCGGCGTTTACCTCTACGAACTCACCGTCACCGATAATGCCGGTGCTACCGCCCGTGATACTGTTCGGGTCACAGTCAACCCGGCAGGTATTGTCAGCGATTGTGGTTGCGACCGTATTCTTCGGCCCCAAAGTGATGGCGGCATTTTTGCCAGGTTTACCCCTGGTAGTGTGGCCCCCGGCGAAAAAATCTGCATCATGGCAGGCACTTACAGCTACATCTCCCTCGAGGGGTTGGTAGGCACTGCGGCCCGGCCCATTTCTATTACCAATTGTGGCGGGCCTGTCCTGTTCAATGGTGGCGCCAGTGCTACCCCCAATTTTGGCATCCGCGTGGTTAAAAGTCGCTTTTTCCGTGTATCGGGTAGCGGCGCACCGGGCGTAAAGTACGGCTTGCGGGTAGATGGTGGCACTCGTAGCTTCAGTTCAGGCCTGGCCATGGCCGATAGCGTCAGTAACGTCGAGATTGAAAACGTGGAAGTGCGCATGGCATCGGTTGGGTTCATCATTAAAACAAATGCGGCCAGCTGTGCCCCCGGTACCTGGGCAGGCGCCTGGGAAATATCCAACCTGGATATACACGACAACTATGTGCACAATACGCAAGGAGAAGGATTTTATATAGGTAACACTATGTATACCGCCACCGTACAAAATTGTGCAGGCGCTACCGTAACAGTGGAAACCCAAACAACCCGCAATGTGAAAGTGTATCGCAACCTGCTGGATACATTGGGCTGGGATGGTATACAGGTAGCTACCACCGTAGCGGGGGTAGAAATATATGACAACGTAGTTCGCAACTACGGCACGCTCAATATCGGTTCGCAGCAAGCGGGTATTATTCTCGGCGGCAAGTCAAACGGAAGGGTATACAATAATGTAGTAAACTTCGGAACCGGTAATGGCATCCAGGTATTTGGGTCAGGGACCAATTTTGTATACAATAATCTGGTGGTAAATGCCGGCAGGGGTACCACGCTGCAAGACGCCATGTTTATAGACGACCGGCCGGCCGCCGGCTTTGCACCGCTGGTAGTAAAAGTGGTAAATAATACCGTGGTTACGCCAGGTCGCGATGGCATCCGTGCCAGCAATACCAATCGCACCATGGCATCGGGTAGCGAGTTTGTAAACAACCTGGTGGTGGCACCCGGTACCGTAGGAAGCAGCAGCACTCCCTACATTATTTTTCCATCCAATATTGGCGCCACCCAGCGCAACAACATCAACCGGGCTACAGTGGCAGAGGCGGCTTTTGTAAATGCGGCAGCGGCCAACTATCGCATTCAGGCGTCTTCACCAGCACGCAACGCAGGTGCAGCTATCAGCAGTTTTGGCTTTGCCGCCGATCTCGAAGGGGTACTTCGGCCGTCTGGTGCAGCAGTAGATGCCGGTGCTTATGAGTTCATTGAAAATAGTACGAATCCGCCGGCTCCTGCCACAGCTGCAGCCGATTTTTCGACCATGAAAGATTGTGTGCCAGTAAGTGGTACTGCTTTTGTAACGATATACGACGAGGCAGTGCGCCCGGTATTTGATATCCGGCGCAATGCTACCAACCTGAGCAGCGTATGCTGGAGCAAACGAATTGTGACACAACCAGTGCGCAGCTACCGCGGCTATTATGGCCAGGCAGCTATACAGGATGGCGGCTTCTTTCAGCGCAACTATCTGCTGGATCCCCGTGGCCAAAACATTACCAGCACGGCCAATATCCGGTTTATCATTACTGCCGCCGAACTCAATGCGTTTATTGCAGCTTACAATCTTGAAAACGGTACCAGCTGTACTGCCGCCAGTTTGCAAGTGGTGCAGTATCGTGGTGCCAATGCCGACCTTGACTATGGCAACAATGTATACCAGGCTAACCAATACACAGCACTTACACCCACCATTACTGCCTATGGAGCAAACAATAGCTTGCGGTACATAGAAGTAGTAGCAGTACCTAGTGGTGAGTTTTGGCTGGCGCTTACCTGCGAACCCCAAAAGAATGGAATCATCTTGGGCAATGCTATCCAGCAGCGCAAAAGCCCATCGAGCTCACTGCGGGCTTGGTTCAGGGCCGATCAGGTGGCCAAAATGAGTCCGAATGCCATGCAAGTATCACGCATGAACGATCTGTCGGGCAATGGCCGACATGCTGTGCAAACCACGCCGGCCTTTCAGCCAGTGCAGGTTCAAAGCAGTCGCCTCAATGGTCAGCCGGCTTTACAGTTTTTTGAAAATTATCTCGATGCTCCCATCAACATCGGCGCCGATCAATCGCCATTCCTGACGGTTTATACAGTAGCCAATCACCGCACGGGTGCACTACTGTCGAAGGTGTGGGGCCATGATAATGGCGCCTACGGCCGCGGTGCAGGCTTGCATCCCAATAGTACCGGCGCCAATCGCCTGTCGTATCTGGCGGGTAATAAAGTGGGCGAAACAGGCAGCGTGAACGCCAATCAATCGTTTATTCTGAAAAGCCAATACTGCAACAATGGCCATGTGAGTGCCCTGAATGCAGGTACTAACAAAGTAGATACTGGCATTACCAATGTATCGGGCAAGGCCGGGTTTACCATTGGCAACGTGACCAGCCTGGCTACACAACCCCAATACAATGAGTTTTGGGATGGCGAAGTAGCAGAGGTGGTGGTATTTGGCTCATTGCTGAGCAATGCCCAGCAGATTGCATTTGAAAACTACCTGGCTGCCCGCTACAACCTGAAACTAGGTAGTGGCCGCGACGTATACAGCATGGATGATACTACCAATGGCAATTACGACCGCGACGTGGTGGGCATTGGCATGGCTGCCGACGCCAGCGCTGTGCTTTCTTCTACAGGGCTTAGCATGCTGCATCTGGAAGCACCTGCCAATTTAGGTACCAATGAATGGCTTTTTGCAGGCCACAACGGGCTGGCACTTAGCAGCCGCGGTATAAGCGATGTGCCTGCAGGAATAGTGAGTCGCCTGGCCCGGGTGTGGCGCACCAGCGAAGTAGGCGAGGTTGGTACGGTAGACATCCTGGTGTCAGCCGATTCGCTGCAGGGGCCGGTACAGGCCGCCAATCTTCGCCTGATGATGGATGCCAACAACAATGGCAGTTTTGCCGATGAAAACATGGCAGATTCCAGTGTTTGCAGGGTAGGCGAGTGGCTCGACTCTACCACTGTCATTTTTCGGCGGGTCAACCTGACCAATGCAACCCGCTTCACATTGGGCTCGGCCTCGTTTAGCTCGCCGCTTCGTACTTGCTATGTATTTAGCGGTAGTGGCAATTTTTCAAATGCCAACAACTGGAAAGACAAAGTATCTCCCACTTTTCTGGTGGCCGAATTTTCAGAAGTGGTGATTGATCCGGTTGCTGGCGAGTGTGTGCTGGATGTACCCTTTACACTGCGCAGTGGCATGCGGCTGGTAGTAGCCCCGGGCAAAAAACTGCTACTGCCACAGGTGCAGGCCAGCAACTAAGCAAGTGGATTTTGAGTAACAAGTAATTCTCATCAACTAACAGGAATATCAACGATACCAACGCATTAACAACCCTTTGGACGACGCGGAGTAAGAACGGAAGCGTACAACAGAAACAGGCTGCCAGGTATCAGGCAGCCTGCTGTTTTTTGTGATAGTGGCGTTGCCATCTTCCGCCTGTTTGCTGGCCACAATAATTTTTTGCGGCATAATTTGGATGATATTTCCCAAACCCTATTTTTGCACTCCCAATCGGGAATTGGTCAACACCAACGCCGATTTGGATCGGTAGTTCAGTCGGTTAGAATGCCGCCCTGTCACGGCGGAGGTCGCGGGTTCGAGTCCCGTCCGGTCCGCTCTCAAAAGAGTGAAAAACACCAGAAGAGACGCTGATTTCAGCGTCTCTTCTGCATTTCAGGGAAATGCTTCCCCTGCGGAAAAGTGCCAAAAAGTGGCC
>JALOMC010000242.1 GCA_025455665.1 Chitinophagaceae bacterium
GGGCCGAAGTGCGCCAACAGGTGCGCAGTGCCGCTCCGCAGCCGGTTCAGTTACCCGGCAAGTTGTTTTACAAAGACGGCTATGTGTTTTTAAATGAAATAGAGAGAGGTGTGCACATCATCGATGTTCGCAATGTGTACCAGCCCCGGGTGGTTTCGTTTGTGGCTATTCCCGGCTGCATCGATCTGGCGGTGCGGGGCAATATTTTGTACGCCGACCTCGATACCGACCTGATCGCCATCGATATCAGTAATCCGCTGCAGGTGCAGGTTACCAAAATTTTGAGTGGTGTCTTTCCGCATCGTTTTTATGGGGCCTTTGTGGCCGATAGCAGCCGGGTCATTATAGACTGGGAGCGGGTAGATACCACCGTGCAGGAAGTGGCCCACAATGACTGGGGACTTTCGCAGGTGGAGTTTGACAGTTTTGCGGGTGGTTTTGCCAGCAGGGCCAATAGTGCGGGCACCGGTAGCGCCGGCACCAAAAACGGCACAGGTGGCAGCATGGCCCGCTTTGCACTGGCCGATGATCGGCTGTACACGGTGAGCAATAGCGATATCAAGGTATTTAATACCAGCAACGAAGCGCAGCCGGTATGGGTAAAAAATACCGATATCGGCGCCTGGGATATCGAAACCATTTTTCCGTATAAAAATCGTTTGTTCATCGGTTCGCAAACTGGCATGTACATCTACGATATCAGCAGCAAGGATGATCCAAAGCAGCTGAGCCGCTTTGCCCACGCCCGGGTATGCGACCCCGTAGTGGCCGACGATAAGCACGCGTATGTAACGCTGCGCAACGGCACCCAATGTGGTGGGTTTATTAATCAGTTGGATGTGGTAAACATCGAATCGCTGACGGCGCCGTGGTTGGTAAAATCGTACCCGATGACCAACCCGCATGGCCTGGCGGCCGATGGGCAGCTGCTGCTGATTTGCGATGGCCGCGATGGCCTGCGCATACTGGACATGAGCGACAAGCAGCAAGTGCGGCAGTTGGGTCAGCTGACCGGGGTAGAAACCTATGATGTAATAGCGCTGGGACACATAGCGCTGGTAAGCACCACCAAAGCACTGCTGCTGGTAGATTATAGCAACCCGGCACGCCCGGTTGTGACGGCCAGCATCAATACCGGCAATTAGGTCGCCACTTGTCATTAACTGCCAGATTTTTATCGTCGCACGGCTCAACTCTTTCGTATGATGAAACGCCTTTTTCTGCTACTATTCTGCATGAACCTCCTGCCTTTTTACATTTTGGCACAGCCAACCAAGGCTCCTGCCCGGCGCTGGCAGCCGGGGCTTATTGCCGAAGCCGGCTTATTGGCCGGTGCACAAAAGCCGGGGCTTGATGCCAGGGCACTGTTCAGCCTGCGCCGGCAGCGCCTTACGCTGGCGGCAGGTGGCGGCATCGATTGGTACCGCTACCGTTCTGTGCCACTGCTGTTGCAAGGGCGTTATCATTTTGGCAAAGGTCATTGGCGCCCTTTTGTGCAGCTGAGTGCCGGCCTCAACCTGGTAGCCCCCTCCGAAGGGCAGCGGCGGTATAGTTGGCAGCCGGTGGCCCCACCCGAGGGTCGGATCGGTATTTCGTGGCCCTTTCAGGCCGTGGCGCACAGCTACCAGCATGGCTACTATGCCGATGCCGGCGTGGGCTACACGCTGTACAATAAGCGGGGCCGCGGCCTGGCCCTGAGCCTGGCCTGGCAGCGCAAAACGCTGGGCGAAAGCTGGCCCGATTGGCAGTGGGCTGGCGGACAGTTGGTGCAGCACCGGCAGCAGCTACGCTGGACCCTCGACCGGGTGGCCCTGCGGGTAGGCTGGCAGTTTTGAAGGAGCCCGCCGGCGCCGCTTCCGCACGGTATGCCCTTTTTGCCTACATTGGTAAAAATTTAAGGGCCATGACTACCATTGCTTTGTACAACATCAAAGGGGGAGTGGGCAAAACCGCCGGCTGTGTCAACCTGGCCTATCTGGCGGCCGAAGAGGGGAAGAAAACGTTGATTTGGGACGTAGATCCGCAAGGATCGTCGTCGTACTATTTCAATATTGAAGCTCGCCTGAAAGGCGGCATCAAAAAGCTGATAGCCGGAGAGGGTGGCCTGGAGGCCAACATACAGCCCACCGAGTACGACAACCTTTGGCTGCTGCCGGCCGATTTTGGCAACCGCCACCTCGACATCCTGATTGATGAAACCAAACAGGCCCGCAAAAAGCTCAAGAGCCTCGTTGCTTCTTTGCAAGGCGAATACGACTACCTGTTCATCGATTGTCCGCCCGGCATCGGCGCCCTGAGCGAAGCTATTTTCGCATCGGCCGATTTTGTGGCGCTACCCACCATTCCTACCACGCTCAGCTTACGCACCTTCGATATGGTGCAGCAGTTTTTTGTAGAGCATCAACTTGATCCTGCCCGCCTGCTCGCATTTTTCAGCATGGTAGATATTCGCAAAAATCTGCACAACGAAACCATTGAGAAATACTACAAGCACAAGCATTTTCTAAAAAACTACATACCCTACCTGAGTACGGTAGAAAAAATGGGTACCCGCCAGGCGCCGGTGGCATGGTTTGCGCCCAGCAGCTATGCTGCTCAATGCTTTCGGGATGTGTGGAAGGAAATGAAAAAGAAAATGGGTGCCTAGCCAGTAGATGGCTTTCGCTGCTACACTGCACTAAAAATCACAAGTACAATACATGCAAAAAGAAATAACCAGTTGGTACAGCCCTGCACTGGGCGAAGAAATGCCGATAGCTACCTACGGCTACTATGGCTTTGCACTGCTGCTGGTGCCTACCGCCGCTGCCGATTTTTTGGAGTACGAGCGTTTTCAGATGATGGATGCACTGGCGCCTTACATCAACGAAGGCAAAGTGAAAGTTTTCAGCATCAACAGCATCAACAACCAAAGCTGGCTGAACAAGCAAATGGAAGGCGCCCACAAGGCCATCCGGCAAAATCAATGGAACGAATATGTGTTCAATGAAGTAGTGCCTTTTATCAAAAACAGTACTTCAGCCGATACGCCCATCATTGTGAGTGGCGCTTCGTTTGGTTCGCTGCACAGCATGAACCTGTTTTTGAAACGTCCTGATCTTTTCAGTGGCGTTATAAGCATGAGCGGTGTGTACAACCTGATGGAGTACACCGACGGCTACTACGACGAGCAGGTGTACTTCAACAGCCCGGCGCATTACCTGCCCAATCTCAACGATCCCTGGTACCTTGATAACATCCGCCGCAGTCGCCACATTCACCTGTTTAGCGGCGAGGGACCCTACGAAGCGCCTGATGCCGCCCGTGAGTTTGCCGGCGTATTGTATGGCAAAGGCATTTGGTACGAGCTGGATATTTGGGGGCAGGAGTGGCGCCACGATTGGCCCACCTGGCGGGCGGTGTTGCCGCATTACCTGGCTACCCGGTTCTAGTGGGGTGCTTGCCGCTTTGCTGTAGTTTCGCGGCCGTATGAGTACGCACGGCAAAATCATCATTATTACAGCGCCCAGCGGTGCAGGCAAAACCAGTATTACGCATTACCTGCTGCAGCAGTTTCCCCTGCTCACCTTCAGCATCAGCGCTACCACCCGTGCGCCGCGAGGTACCGAGCAGCACGGCGTGGAGTACTATTTTTTGGGTGAAGCGGATTTTAAGCAACGTATTCAAGCTGGCGAGTTTTTAGAGTGGGAAATGGTGTATGAGGGCAAGTACTATGGCACGCTGAAAAGCGAAATGAACCGAATTTGGAGCGAGGGGAAGGTGCCGGTACTTGACATAGATGTGAAGGGTGCCATCCATGTGCAGCAGCAGTATCCGGGTCAAACGCTGAGTTTGTTTATAGAAGCGCCATCAGTAGCCGAGCTGCGACGCCGGCTGGAAAGCCGTGGCACCGAAACGCCCGAAAGCCTGCATACCCGCATCAGCAAAGCCGAGTATGAAATGAGCTTTCGGCACAAGTTTGATGCCGTGGTGGTAAACGATGTATTGGCCGAAGCGCAGGCGGCAGCTGCCGGCCATGTGCAGTCATTTTTGGAGCGGTAGTCCGACCCTCATTTAAACTTTCGAGGCAATGGCCTGTCAATGTAGCGCTATGAGAAACACTGCACGTTGTATGGTGCTTTGCCTGGCGGTGATGTTCGCCGTTGGTTGTAAAAAAACGGTCGAAGAGCCGGCGCCGGTGGCTAACTTCTACCAGCCACCCATCGGCAGCAGCACCTGGGAAACCACCACACCTGAAAGTCTTGGCTGGAACGCCGCCGCCATCCCCGGCTTGTATAGCTTTTTGCAAAGCACGAATACCCGTGCTTTCTTAGTGCTCAAAAATGGCCGCATAGTGCTGGAGCAATACTTTGGCAACCAGATTACGGGTGGCGGCGCCTTTGGTGCTAATAGCGTTTGGTACTGGGCCTCGGCCGGCAAAACACTCACGGCCAGTT
>JALOMC010000243.1 GCA_025455665.1 Chitinophagaceae bacterium
TTAAATAGTTCATTGGTTTTTGACGCCTGCTTTAGCCGATACATTTCGATATTTTTCTAACGAGTAGGGGTTTACACGTTTGGTAAACTTACAGTTGGACGTCGAGCATATAAAAGGTAGACTTATTTCAATATTGTCGAATTCAATTTAGAATCGCAAAAAATGTTTGATCACTGCAGTACTCTTTTCACATAGGTGTCTGCGAAACTAGATTAGACGAATTTTAAATTCACCCTTTTTAATACCCTGCCTGTGACGTTTACTCTGCAATGAAAACAAGTAAATACAAGGGTCAATGCATCATCCCGCCAGCTTTTCTACAAACAGGTTTACCACTTCCACCAGTATCAGCACAATGATGATCCACTCCAGAAAGTTGGATTGGCGGTGCTGCAGCAGGTCTTTAAACAGTTCCAGGTTTTCTTTTACAATGCCCAGCCCCTCTTGCGTGGTGCGAAAGCGGGCTTGCAGGTCAAAGGTTTTTTTGAGGCCGGCATCCAGGCGGGCCAGGTCTTCGTTTTCCCAGGTTTCGTCGGGGCTGTCGAAAATGTAAAGGTGCTCGGCAATGCGGTTTTTGAGGTTCAGCGTTTTGCCGATGTATTTTTTGAGGGCCGTACCGCCCATGTCCAGCTTGCCTTTTTGCTCCAGCACTTGTGTGTGGCTATTGGTTTCTTCTATCAGCCGGTTGGTTTGTACCAGGTAGTGGTCCAGCGCTACGCTTTGGCTTACGTGCAGCATTATCAGGCGCAGCATTTCTTCGTCGGCCGTAGGAATGTCGATCTTGTTGTACCCGAAGATGATGCGGTCCGAGCCGGTTTCTATTTCAAACTCATCGGTCAGGCGGGTGTGCAGCGGGTTGCGGCAGTAGTCCTGTATCAGTTTCAGAAAAGCGGTGGTTTCTACTTCGCTGTAGTTCAGCAGGCTTACAATGCCGTATTTAAACACGTAGATGTGTTGCGCCTTGTCGTTGCCATAAAACAGTTCGTCGGTATCGGCGTGGGTGGGCTGCAGCGAAAAAGCCTGGCGAAACTGTTTCACATCGATACTATCGGCTACCTGGTAGGCTACTACTTTCATCATACGGGCTACTATTGGTACAGGCGTGAAGGTCCGGCTTTTGCCGCAGGCATACAAAAAGCCCCCGCTGATGGGCAGGGGCTCTTTGTAAAAACAAAACACTGGTTGTTAGTATGGCACGCTCATAGCCATTAAGGGTTGAATGAGGCACGAGGGCCGCCGGCAGCAAATATGGCCAGCATCCGGGTTTTTTGTCCGGCGCTGAACATGTACATACAGCGGTCGTCAGTATAGTCCATATAGTTCATCCACAGCTCTTCGGGGGTGCCGGTGCAGGTGCTGCGGTGGCCTTGGCCAGGGCAGCCGTAGTTAGCGGTGTTGTGCGGTGGTGTATCGCCCACCTGGTCGTTGCCGCAGGTAGCATCGCCCCAAATGTGGCGCAGGTTCATCCAGTGGCCTACTTCGTGGGTGCCGGTGCGGCCCAGGTTGAAGGGGGCACGGGCACTGCCATTGGTGCCAAAAGCAGTATTCAGTATTACTACACCATCGGTAGCCAGCGCACCGCCCGGAAACTGGGCATAGCCCAAAATGCTGTTGCCAAGCGTGCACACCCATATATTCAGGGTATTGCTGGGGCTGGTGGGGTTAATGCCACCGCGGCTGCTGCGCTTCATATCATCGTTGGTACTCCAGCTGCGTTTGTTGGTCACCTTGCGTACCACTGTTTGCAGGGTAAAGCTGACGCCCACATTGGCCTTGATGCCCGCATAGGCGGCCGGTATAAAACTGTTGTAGTCGGTATTGCTGGCATTAAAGTCGCGGTTCAGTACATCTATCTGGCTTTGAATCTGGGCCAGGCTGATGTTTTCGGCGGTGGTGCGGTACAGCACATTTACCACCACCGGAATGTTGATGACCGCTTGTTGTACCAGGCCACGTTTGGCTTTGTCTGCGTATTGATTGGTGAATTGCTCCAGCGCACTCATTTTATCTCGCAGGCTGGGGTCGGCTGCCATTTGCTGTTGCAATACTTCATCAGCATCGCATTTGCGGGCGGTGGGCGCTTCTATTTGCTCCTCTTCGGCCACCAGGTCTTCCTTGATTGATTTTTCGCAGGCCGTGAGTGCCAACAGGCACAGTGCCGCTGCCGATAGCAGAAATTTCCTCATAATGTTGTCAGTTAGGTTGAATTGTTAAGAAAATTTAAATTAGGGTAGAAGTTTATTTGATGTTGCCACCCGGGTGTAGAATATTATGGCAACGTGGTTGCAAGTTTTGCCCGGGCTAAAAACTGCCACTACCTGGCGAAGGGCGTACAACACAATATTTCGGTAACACAGTCTTAACGAAGACTTCATGCTGGCAGGTTTCATTTGCTGCCTCAATTCACCTGCCCATGAAGCTAACTGTACGCCTGTTTATGATGGCTATTGCCACCTGTGTTTCTGTAAGCCTGCAAGCCCAAAGCACAGGCGATTTATCGTTTGTAGATATTTGTGCCGATGGCCCTGATGCCTTTACGCTGGTAGCGCTGGAAGACATACCAGCCAACCGCACCATCTACCTGCGAGACGATGAATGGAACGGCACTACCTGGGCCGATGCCAACGAAGGGTTCATTACCTGGAGCACAGGGGCCAGCCCCATTGCCCGCGGCACCATCATTTCTTTTAGCGGCGTTACCGATGGGCAAACCCTGACCGTGAACATTGGCACAGCGGTAGCCAGTGGCAACCGTGGCCTTGGCGCCGGCGATGAAAGCATTTTTTGCTACACCGGTACCGATGCCAATACGCCCACTGCATTTATCTGTGCCATTGGTAAAGGCACACTCACAGCTGCTTTTGGCAACCTGGCCGGCACCGGCCTTGCGCAAGGCAGCACGGCTATCCTGTTTCCTACCACGCTGGATATAGCAGCCTACAATGGGCCTCGCACCGGCCTTACCAAGGCTGGCTATGTAGCGGCGCTCAATACCGTGGCAAACTACCAGACCCAGGACGGCGGTGGCGATCAAAACGCCGATGGTACAGCACCCGATCTGCCATTTTCACTCGCTGCGTTTACCATCTTGGCCAACCCCAATATTGGTTTCCGCCCGGTGGTGCAGTGGATAGGCGAAAGCCGCGACAGTGCCGACATTATCATCGAACTGACAGGCAGCAATCCTTCGGGTGTCAGCTTCCGCCTGCAACTGAATAGCTGGGGCACCGCCACTGCCGGTACCGATCTGGCAAACTATGTAAAGGATACCAGCTTTGCCCCCGGCGTCACCGGTACTATGACCCTGCGGGTAGATGTAACGGACGATGCCACTGCCGAAACGGACGAGTATGCCGTGTTTGAGCTGACCAATGTAAGCGGTGGCACTATTGTAAACGGCGCCTACCACACCCTGCACCTGGTAGACAATGACGTGGCAGCCCCCACCGCCACCGGCGAGCTGCAGCTGAGCCTGCTGACAAGCCTGCGCAACGGTGCCAGCGGCACCAACAGTGCCGAAATAGTAGCCTACGATAAAAACACCCAACGCTTATGGGTAGTAAACAGCATTGCCGGCAAAATCAATATCTACAACTTTAGCAACCCCGCTGCACCGGTACTTTTTATCACGGTAGACATACTGCCGCTGGGCGGTATCAACAGCGTGGCCATCCAAAATGGGGTAATAGCGGCCGCCATTGAAAACAGCAACAAACTGCTGCCGGGCCAGGTGGTGTTTTTTGATGCCAATGGCAATGTGCTGAAACAGATAAACGCCGGTGTGCTGCCCGATATGGTAGCCATCAGTCCGGATGGAAAATATGTAGTAACCGCCGACGAAGCCGAGCCTGCCACCGACTACCTGACCGACCCCGAGGGCAGTGTGACGGTGATTGATATTTCGGGCGGCATAGCGGGCCTTACGCAGGCCAATGCTACCACCATCAGCCTGGCATCGCTCAACCCGCTCAAGAATACGCTACGGGCTGCCGGGGTGCGCCTGTTTGGCCGCTTTGGCAATGTAGCCGATGGCAGCAGCGTGGCGCAAGACCTGGAGCCCGAGTACGTAGCCTTTAGTGCCGATAGCAAGCTGGCCTATGTGACCTGCCAGGAAAACAATGCCGTGCTGGTAATAGACCTGGACGCCAAAGCCATTGCGCAGCAGGCCGGCAACCCGCTGCTGCTGCCCCTGGGCCTGAAAGACCACAGCCTTCCCGGCAATGGGCTGGATGCCAGCGACCGGGCCGACAGCATTAACATAGCCCGCTGGCGGGTAAAAGGCATGTACATGCCCGATGCCATTGCCACTATCCAAAGCAGCAAAGGCACTTTTTACATCACTGCCAATGAAGGCGATGCCCGTGAATACAGCGCCCTGACGGAGGAAACCCAACTGACCAACCTGCGCCTGCGTTTCCTGACAGTGTGGTGCTGCGCCAGCAGGGCAACCTGGGCCGCATCAACATCACCAACCAAACCGGCGATACCGATGCCGATGGTGACATGGATGAACTGCATGTGCTGGGTAGCCGCAGTGTGACCATTTGGGATGCCAATGGCAACCGGGTGTGGGATAGTGGCGAGCAGCTGGA
>JALOMC010000244.1 GCA_025455665.1 Chitinophagaceae bacterium
GACCATCGGCGACAACGGCATGGTAGGCATTGGCACAGTGACGCCGCAGCATCCGCTTACGTTTAATAGTGTGCTGGGCGATAAAATTTCATTTTGGGGCGGCACCGGCAGCCCTACGGTAGGGCACTATGGCATTGGCATTGCCAACTCGGCCATGCAGCTGTACAGTGCCGGGCCCAACGATGATATTGTATTTGGCCACGGCCGCAGCGGCGCCTTTTTAGAAAATGTGCGGATGAAGGGCAATGGGAATGTGGGGATTGGGACGAATAACCCCACTTCGAGGCTTACTGTATTTGGCAGCAATGGGTTTGAGCATACCAATGGTACAGCCATACTTCGCACCCAATTATTTGCAAACAATCTTTTGGCAGTGGTAGGTACCACTACCAATACCAATTTATCGCTACAGGCTAACAATGGTGCTAATGGTGCCGAAATAAGGATACTAAGTAATGGTAATGTGGGGGTGGGAACCATAACACCAGAGGCAAAATTGCATGTTAACGGGAACGTTATTGTCGATGGAGCATTTACTTTAAGGAACGGAACCGAGGGTAATCAAAAAGTGCTTACCAGCTCTGTATTTGGCACAGCTACTTGGTCCGGGCCAGTCTATTTCCGAATTGATCTCGCTGCTGTTGCCATTGGGGATGATAATGGAGTGAGAATCCCAGCTTTTTTGCAGAATGAATTTACTTATTCATCACATCCAGGTAACATTAATTATAATCAAAGTTTTTTTACCATACCGGAGTCAGGCTTTTATCAGCTAAACGTTAATACAGTAGTACAAGCACCGTCTGAGACCGCTGCTGAAGTTAGAATTCAGCGAGCAACAATCGGTGGTTGGGAAACTATTGCATACGTCCTTCAAAAAGCAACGGACGGAAATCCAATTACAGTGAGTGGATTTACCGGCAATTTCAATCTAAACACTGGAGTATTTCTAGTAACTGGCACAAGATTACGAGTAGAATATGATCTTTGGTTCAATCATACTATGCAGGGGAGAAACTCAAACCCTTCCTATTTTTCCGAGTTCTCAGGCTTCCGGGTTCGATAAACAAAAAAATCCCGCCACCATATCCGGTAGCGGGATTTTGTATTTCTAATTGACCAATTAACTAATTGACCTAATTAACCAATCAACTAATTAACTACGCACCAAACTGCTTGCGGATGATGTTCAGCGCAGCGCCAGCCTTGAACCACTCAATCTGCTGCTCGTTGTACGTGTGGTTCACGCTTATTTCATCTTTGCTGCCATCGGCGTGGTTCAGCACCAGCGTCAGTGGTTTGCCGGGAGCAAATTCAGTGAGACCAACAATGTCAATGCTGTCGTCTTCCAGAATTTTATCGTAGTCGGCTTTATCCGCAAAGGTGAGCGCCAGCATGCCTTGCTTTTTCAGGTTGGTTTCGTGGATGCGGGCAAAGCTTTTTACCAGCACAGCACGTACACCCAGGTGGCGGGGCTGCATGGCGGCATGTTCGCGGCTGACAACAATGCTGCCGATGCCGACAGCTTTATATGCCCGCTGTGTAGCAGGCACGGGGCCGTATTCGCCGGTCAGCTGGTTCTTTACGTTGTCGGTTTTCTCATTAAAAAAGTTTACGGCGCCTATCAGCAGGTTATTGCTGATGTTGTCGAGGTGGCCCCGAAACTTGAGCCACGGGCCGGCCATACTAATGTGGTCGGTGGTACACTTGCCTTTGGCCTTGATCAACAGTTTCAGGCCTTTCAGGTCGGTGCCTTCCCAGGCAGGGAACGGATCGAGCAACTGCAGGCGATTGCTGGTGGGGCTTACCGCCACCGTCACGCCGCTGCCATCTTCGGCCGGCGATTGGTAGCCGGCATCTTCTACAGCAAAGCCGCGTACAGGTAGCTCGTCGCCGGTGGGTGGGTCCAGTTTTACCTGCTCGCCTCTTTCGTTGGTCAGTGTATCGGTCAGGGGGTTAAAGGTGAGGTCGCCGGCAATGGCCAGGGCTGTTACCAGCTCGGGGCTGGCCACAAAGGCCATGGTGTTGGGGTTGCCATCGGCCCGCTTGGCAAAGTTGCGGTTGAAGCTGTGCACAATGGTATTGCGTTCCTGCTTTTCGGCACCCATACGGTCCCACATACCAATGCAGGGGCCGCAAGCGTTGGCAAAAACTTTGGCCCCAATTTGGGCAAAGGTGTCAAGAAAGCCATCCCGCTCAATGGTGTAGCGCACCTGCTCGCTACCGGGTGTAATGGTGAACTCCGCCTTGGTTTTCAAGCCTTTTTCGGCCACTTGTTTGGCCAGGCTTACTGCCCGGCTGATGTCTTCGTACGAGCTGTTGGTGCAGCTACCAATCAAACCTACTTCTACTTTCGTAGGCCAGTTGTTGGCAGCGGCGGCCTCCTTCATTTTGCTGATGGGGGTGGCCAGGTCGGGCGTAAACGGCCCATTCAGGTGCGGCTCCAGTTCGCTCAGGTTTATTTCTATTACCTGATCAAAGTATTGCTCGGGGTTGGCATACACTTCGGGGTCGCCGGTCAGGTGTTCGGCTATGCTATCGGCCAGTGCAGCCACATCGGCACGGCCGGTGGCCTGCAGGTAGCGGTTCATGCTTTCATCGTACCCAAAAGTGCTGGTGGTAGCGCCTATTTCGGCTCCCATGTTGCAAATAGTGCCTTTGCCGGTGCAGCTCATGGCAGTAGCGCCTTCACCAAAGTATTCTACTACTGCACCGGTACCGCCTTTTACAGTCAGTATGCCGGCTACTTTCAAAATCACATCTTTCGGAGCAGTCCACCCGTTGAGCTTGCCGGTTAGTTTTACGCCAATCAGTTTGGGCATTTTCAGTTCCCAGGGCAGGCCGGCCATCACGTCGCAGGCATCAGCACCGCCCACACCAATGGCTATCATGCCCAGGCCACCAGCGTTTACCGTGTGGCTGTCCGTACCTATCATCATACCACCGGGAAAGGCGTAGTTTTCCAACACTACCTGGTGAATGATGCCGGCGCCAGGCTTCCAAAAGCCAATGCCGTATTTGTTTGAAACAGACGCAAGGAAATCAAACACCTCTTTGCTGTCGGTCACTGCTTTGTTCAGGTCTTCTTTGCTGCCGGTTTTGGCTACTATCAGGTGATCGCAATGCACGGTGCTGGGCACGGCTACTTTGGCCCGGCCAGCCTGCATGAATTGGAGCAGCGCCATTTGTGCCGTAGCATCTTGCATGGCCACACGGTCAGGCGCAAAATCTACATAGCTCTTGCCGCGGCCATAAGCTTCGGTAGCGTCGCCCTGCCATAGGTGGGCGTACAATATTTTTTCGGTCAGCGTCAGCGGACGACCGACGGCCCGGCGGGCAGCAGCCACACGGCCCGGAAAACGGTCGTAAACCGCCTTGATCATAGAAAGATCGAACATAGCGTATAGATTGAATGATTGAAAATGAATGACATACACGGCCCAAGGCCCGAAGTGCGGCGAATTTACAATACGCAGCGCTTTATGGCAGGTTTGGCAATGCCCCAAACCAAACAATTTTCTATAACCTATGTTAATGGTTGTCGTTGGAAAGTGTCTAGATTTGTCCCAGGCAGCTGTTCAACAGACATTTCCGACTTTACTGCCGCCTTTACCTAACACCTGACACTATGAATGAATTGCGCAAGATGATTGAGTACAACCTGTTTGGGGTATGTACCACCATTGGTGAGCGGTTCAGCATCGCCACCTCTCGTATCCGACTTTATTTCATCTACCTCTCGTTTCTTACGTTTGGTAGCCCCGTCATCATTTATTTTATCGTAGCCTTTTGGATGAATGTGAAGCGCTACATCCTCTCCAGCAAGCGCAATCCATTCTGGCATGCCTGATGGGCGTCCGTTTTCAATTGTCAAGAGAATCGTCTTAAATAAGAGAAGCCTCCCCGAAGGGAGGCTTTCTTTTGATCTGAAAAACCCTATTGGACATTAAGTTGGGTACTCTGTCGTTCGCCCGCCGGATCGGCATACAGCAACCGATAACTGCCCGGCTTGAGGCGCTCCAGCGGCAGGCTGGTCTGGGTGCTGTTTACTGGCACCGGGTATTGCAGCATCAGTCGGCCATCGGCGGCGTAAATGGCGATGGTGGTACCTTTGCCAGCCTCTTTGTGCTGCACTTGCAGGCTGCCACCGTTGCCCACTACAGGGTTGGGAAACACCCCGAATCCGCGTAGCGCACCGCTCTGCAGGCGCACCAGTTTGCTAAAGCGCTGGCTGCCGTCTTTATCTACCATCCGCAGGCGATAAATATTGTTGCCAGGCAATGGGTTGTTATCTACGATGCTGTATTCATTGTAAAGGGCGCTGCCTTTGGCACTCACCGTTTGAATGGCAGCAAATACCCGGCCATCGGTGCTACGCTCTACCACAAACTTGCTGGCGCCAAACTCCTGGGCGGTTGTCCATTGAATGGTATGGGTGCGGCCGGTTTTGCTGGCGCTAAAGGACAGCAGGTCTACCGGTACAATAGCCGACTCTGGCGTCATGGCTACTCCGCGGAAAGCCTGGTTGGTAGCAGCGGTAGCCATCAGTGTTACAGTGGGCGTGCCAATGTTGGCGTTGTATCCTGTATTGTCAGTCAGTGTTACCAGTTCGCCACCGCCGCTGGCACCATTGCCACCCCTGCGGGCCGCAAACAATACCACACTGTTATCCGAAGGATTTTTATAGCCAGCCAAACCTCGGTAGCTTTCGGCCGCTGTGCCCACTACGCCGTTGGCCACCCAGTTACCGCTCACTTTACTCCATTTCAAAATACCCTGTGTGTCGTCGGCCACGTACAGCACGTCGGGGCCCGGTTCGGCGGCATTCAGGTCTACAAATACATATTGGTAGGGGCTGCCGGAAGCGGTGGCATAGCCCGGCAGGTTTACCACCGTTTGGCCGGCTACCTCAGGCAGGCCGGTACCTATTTGCACCAGCCGAAAGGTGCTTGTAGCGGCCGAGCAAAACAAATTGTCATCGGCTATAGAGATGACCCGGTAGTTGGTGGGAGTGGTCATCAGCTGCGTACTGGTGGTACTTCCCTTGGTAAAAAACCGAATGGCATTCGTGCCGCCGGCACCCCAAATTCTTGTACCGTCAGCGGTCACTACTGACCGGGGCGAGCCACCACTGGCAAAATCGGTCAGGCCGGTGGTAAGGTCTATATTTTTGCTGGCATCAATGATAGCTACCGAGCGGTTGACTGCGGCGGAAGTGGTGCCCGGCAGCGAACCTGTAGTGCCCAAAGCCCTGTCGTAACCGGTCAGCGCCAGGTACAAGCCATTGGGCGATCGGGTGATAAATCCCTCTGTAGTAGCTACACCACTCAACACGAGTATCTTATTGGCACCAGCGGCCGTGGTAGGAATGATGGTCTGCGACACGAACGTGCCTGCGGGCGTGTATTCGTCGAGAAAGACGGGTGATCCGGTATTCGTCAGGGCGTCGGTACCGCCTGCACCTACACGCACTACTACTACATTGCCCGGGGCAAAATTTTGTGCCAATACTGTATTTGGCATCGGCATGCTGGCAGCCCACAGGCTCAGCACAGTTGCAAAGGCAGAAAGACGTGACATGATTTAGGGAATTCAAAAGTGAAGGAATTCAAATTGGCAGTTTGGCCAAACATATTCACATTTTCAAATTCTGTGGATTACTGATACCCAACGGATTACCCAGCCAGGTCGGGAAACTTATTCACAAAAAATAGCTTACCAGCCCTGTACGCAGGCTCTCAGCTCGGTCAACTGGTACAGCAGGGGCTCCAGCAGGT
>JALOMC010000245.1 GCA_025455665.1 Chitinophagaceae bacterium
CAAGGCTGCAGCAGCAGGGCTTTTCAAAGTGTACTGATCCAGCCACCCAGCGCCAGCATCTTCATCAAATCATCTACCAGCCCGACAGGCGCTTCGTCGTGCGGGCCTTTTACGGCCACGTTTGCAGCCACCGGCAACGATGAAATAGCAGCCTACAACTGGCAGTTTAGCAACGGGGGCAGCAGCACCGAAAAAGAACCCACACATACCTTCAGCACAACCGGCACGCACTCCATTACGCTGCAATACACCCTGGCCAATGGCTGCCGCGGTACCACAGCTTTTTCTGTGTCGGTCTTCGCCCAGCCCACTGCCAGTTTTACCAGCCCCTCCACCACCATATGTGGGCCGTCCAATGCTGTGCTCAACAATACCACAGCTTTCTTCACCAGCGTTGCCTACTTTTTCGATGTTGACAACAATCCTTTTGCCGGCACCAACAACAATAGCTGGAATTACAGCAGTGCGGGTACCTACACTGTACGCATGGTGGTGTTTAACGGGCCCTGCCGCGACACCCTCACCCGAAAAGATTTCTTCACGGTCACACCACCTTTCCCTCGTATTACCAAAGTGGAAAATACTTGTGAGGGTACACGAGGTGCTGTCACTTTTACCCACGAAACAGCCGGCGCCCTGAGTGGCACCTGGAACTTTGGTGATGGCAATACCGCTCCTTTCAACCCGGCCCAACCCACCATTACACACACGTACACCAAAACCGGCCGCTACGATGTAAGCCTGGTGGCAGTAAACGGAAATTGTGTGGTGAGTACCGGTACCGGCGCTATTGTGCTGCTGAAACAACGGCCGGTGCTGGCTGTAAACAGACCCGAGGTGTGCAGCAATGAGCAGTTCACCTACAGCATCAGCAACGTAGATACAAATCCGCATGCCCTTTTTGCCGGCGATCGCTACTTCTTCAAGCGGTGGGAGTACGGCGATGGCAGCGAGTTTGATGGCTTTTATAGCCGGCCATGGACCCCGCACTGGATCAGCGGCACCAGCGGCACTGCCCTCTCTCGCAGCAACCTTACCAACAATGTCAGGGTCATTTTCACGTCCTCCTACTTCAACTGCGACGACACTACCAACTTTGTGCCCCTCACCTTCAAAGGTGCCCGGGCGGGCTTTGAAATACTCACACAAAACCGATGTTGGCAAGACTCTGTCAGGTTCAGAGATACATCGCTGGCGTTTGGCAGCAGTGCCATTGTGCAGCGCACCTGGAACTTTGGCGATGGCAACACCCTGACCACTACCCGTGGTGGCGTGATAGCGCACCGCTACCAAAATCCGGGTAATTACACGGTCACGCTTACCATCACCGATGCAGGCGGCTGCACCGTTACCACCAGCTCGCAACAGCAAGTAACGGTATCGGGCCCCAAAGCAGCCTTTGCCATGAGCGGTACCAATGTGCCCCTCAATCAAACCATTTTCTTTTTCAATGGCACACAAACCGGCAACAGCTTCAACACACAATACCACTGGCAGCTGGGCGATGGTAGTACCAGTACCGACTTTAGTCCGGTACGCACCTACCCCACCGCCGGCACTTACCAAATTGTACTGGCCGCCTTCAACCCCGAAACCGGCTGCCGTGATACTGCCCGGCAAACGCTCACGGTGAGGCCCTTCAACACGGCGTTTCAGATGAACCCTCGCTTTTTGCAAAGCAGCAATTGCCCGCCGGTAGCGGTGCAATTCATCAATACCAGCTTTGGCGCTGTAAGCGTGGCCTGGGATTTTGGCGATGGAACTGGATCGACCGCCTACAACCCCACCAAAATTTACAGTAGCACTGGTAAGTTTCAAATTACCCTCAAAGTATTTGGCTTTAATGGGCTGGAGGGCACCTACCGCGACTCCATTGTAATAGGCGAACCAGTAGCCCGCTTTGCCGCCAACCCATTGTTTGGTTGCACCTCGCAAGACATTGGCTTTGCTGCCCAAGGCAACGGTGTCCGCAATTTTATCTGGGATTTTGGCGACGGTACTACTCGTTCGCTGACCGATAGCAGCACCCGGCATCAATTTTTGACACCTGGCATTTACCAACCCAGGCTGCTGATAGCCGATAGCAACGGCTGCACCAAATGGGCCGATACCCCGGATAAAGTAGTGATTGACTCTGTAGCTGTCAGCCTGCCGGCTTTTCCGAAAAGCATTTGTGACTCGGCCACCCTTTCATTTGCCCCGACTGTAACCGCTGTGGGCAGCGCCGCCAATAGTGGTGGATACGTGTATCAATGGCGCATTTTGTACAACGGACAAACCACGACGCTGTCGCAAAAAGATATCACTTACCCCTTCAATCGGCCGGGCACTTATCAGCTTTCGTTCAATGTAAAATCGCCGTTTGGCTGCGATAAAACAGTGACGGACAGTGTAGTAGTAGTGCAGGGGCTGCAAGCCAGCATTGCGGGCAAAGCCGATCTTTGCCCACAGGAAATAGCCACATTCACCGCCAGTGCGCAGCCCGCCAGCGCCGGCATCAGTTGGCTATGGCAGCTGCCCGATAATACCACCCGTACCTCGCAGCAGTTGCAGGGCCTTTCGTTTGCCCAGCCCGGTAGCTACCAGCTCCAATTGATAGCAAGGGTAGCTACCTGTGCCGATACCAGCCGCTTGCAGCTGACTGTTCACCCCAACCCCACACTCAGCATTGCCAACCGCCAGCCCATTGCCTGCCTTGGCCGGCCACTCCAGCTGGCGGCAAGTGGTGCCAGCCAATACCAATGGTCGCCGGCCGCATCGCTCAGCAATGCCAATATTGCCAACCCGCTGGCCACGCCCGCCAGCAGCACCCGCTACGTGGTAACCGGTACCAGCGCTTTTGGCTGTACCAGCACCGACTCGGTACTGGTGACCGTGGCCAACCCCATACAAGTAGCCGTAAGCAGTAATGCCGGCAGTATATGTGCAGGCGAAAGTGCCAACCTGCAAGCCAGCGGCGCTGCTACCTACCGGTGGATAGCCAATACCAATGGGCTGAGCAGCACCAGCAGTGCCACGCCTACCGCCCGGCCCGGCGCCAGCACCAGCTACACGGTGGTAGGTGCCGATGCAGTGGGTTGCTTTACCGATACGGCCACCATTGACCTGGTAGTACATGCAAGGCCCAGTGTAAATGCCGGACCTGATATAGAAACCACCGCCACCGAAACAGTGAATCTTCGGGCCACGGGCTCGGCCGATGTGGTCAGCTACCTGTGGCAACCCGCCAGCTTTTTGAGCTGTACCAATTGCCCCAACCCACAAAGCAAACCGCTCACGCCCATTACCTACACCGTGACTGTGAGAAACGATAAAAACTGCGCAGCTACCGATACGCTCAACATCAGGCTACTGTGTGGCGAAGCCTTTTACATTCCCAACAGCTTTACGCCCAACAATGACGGCAAGAACGACCGGTTTTATGTACTGGGCGGTGGTGCCACGGTCAAACATTTCCGCATTTTCAACCGATGGGGCACACTGGTGTTTGAGGCCAAAAATGTGTTTACCAACGACCGCAATGGCGGATGGGATGGCAATTTCAACGGGCAGCCCGTGGCTACCGGCACCTACGTATACATGGCGCAGGTAGAGTGCTTCAATGGAACGGTATTTGAATACAAAGGCACCGTGACGCTCATCAGATAAGAACAACTGCACGCATGCAAAGCTGCCAAAAAATGGAGCCGCTAATCGGTAGCCTGCAGCAACTGAATGCCACCCGGCAGTATATCAATCAGGCGTTGCTTGTACAGGTTGCCAATGGCCATCTTGAATACCTTTTTCGACACACCAAAAAAGGCGTAGATGTCTTCGGGATCGCTTTTGTCGGTATACGGCAGCACGCCTTTGTGGGCTTTCAATAAATCGAGGATGCGCTGCGCCTCATCGGTTACTTTGGCATAGCCAGGCTTGCCGGGCACTACATCGATTTTGCCATCTTCCCGCACCAGCTTTACAAAACCTTGCAATTGTTGCCCTACGCGTAGGGGCACCACTGCATCGGCTTCGTGTATCACTGCTTCGTAGGTGTGGTCGGCTATCACGGAGTAGCCAATCGGCGTTTTGCGATACACCATCAACTGCACAGGCTGCAGCACTTCCAATCCTTCGCCGGTTTTCTTCAGCACTTTGTCAAACCACTCGGTGGCGGCCACACGGCCGGTTTGCTCATCGCGGTACAGGTACAGCAGGTAGCTGCGGCCTTCCCGCATGGGCTCTCGCTGCTGGCTGCGGGGCACAAACAAATCTTTGGTGAGGCCCCAATCGACAAAGGCGCCCTGCGGCGAAGTACTCAGCACTTTGAGGTAGGCAAACTCGCCTACAATGGCATGCGGCTTTTGGGTGGTGGCTATCAGGCGGTTCTCGCTATCGTGGTAAATGAATACTTCTACTTCATCGGTAGGCGCCGGGGGTTACAATTCGCTCTACGGGCAGCGAGTAATATTGTCCTGCTTGTAATTTGCTAGCCATGCCGCAAAGGTATTGGGGGCTTGCGCAAAATTGGCAGCCAAAAGAAAAGTGCCGGATCACGAGTCTCCGGTGGTTGGCACAAAGTCGATCGACGGGTAGCCAACGCCACCAGCATTGGCAGCCATTCAAAATGAACGTACCTTTCAGCTGCCGAAGACAAAAAATCCAGACCGGAGCTTTTCGCGGCTGGTTGATGTCACTAGACCCTCACCAAGCCCCATTTTGCCAACCATATTAGATCATTTTATTTTACTGTACTGTATGAAGCTTCAGATTTTGCAAGACGATCAGGGAAACAATACCGGTGTCTTCATTCCTATGAAAGACTGGGCAGTACTGAAAGCACTATACCCCGATATAGAATCGGCCACTAGCAACCTACCTGCCTGGGAGCAGGAGTTGATTGATGATCGGTTACAAAGTATGCAGGGCGCCACAGACCAGTTGAAGGATGGCCAACAGCTGTTGAAAATGCTGAAAGCTTCAGATAAATGAAAGCCTACCGCCTGCTTTACTTAGCTGAAGTAGAAACTGATATTGAAAGTGCCTGCAACTGGTACCGTACCCAACAAGCCGGACTCGACCGACGATTTGCCTTAGCGGTAGCCGATGCCATTGAAAAGCTTTGGAAAAGACCCCATGCCTATGCGGTGCGACACAAAGACGTACGCATTGCGCACCCACGGCATTTCCCTTTCAACATTCATTTTTATATTAATGAAAAGCAGCAGATCATCGTCATTTTGGCGGTAATACATGGTCGTCGCCACGGCGATATAGTGAAAAAAAGAAAGCCGCCAACCATTTGAAATGGACTGACAGCTTTCGTGAAGGCTTCTTAAAATAATCGTAGGTAAGCAACCCGTGATTTCAACACACAAGTACTGACAGGAAAAGTAATAGCAGATTACTTTTTAGGACAGGTATTCAACCCCACGAGGCTGTACAGCGGGCAGAAGCTGATGAGGCTGGTGGCCAGAAAAATGCCGCCCAGCACCAGCA
>JALOMC010000019.1 GCA_025455665.1 Chitinophagaceae bacterium
TGTGTAGAAGACGATAGTGTGCAGGTAATAGGCGGCACGGCCAATAGCGAGCCCATGTCGCCCCGCAACCTGTGGGTATCCACCATCAGCGATGAGCTGCGACTGGCTACCAATTTCCGCTCAAAGGTAGTGGGCGTGGCGCTCAAAGACCGCGGCAGTATTTTGCCTGCCGGCTATACCGGCACTGCTTATTGGTACGAGGGCAAAACGGGCCATTTCATCAGCAGCAGTTGGTACATGAAACAGCTGCCAGCCTGGGTGCAGCAGTTTAACCAGCGCAAACTGGTAGACAGCCTGTACCAGCAGCCGTGGAAAACGCTGTACCCCATAGGCACCTACAAGCAAAGTGATGAAGATGACGTGCCTTACGAGGGAAAATCGCCGGCCGATAAAGCACCGGTTTTTCCGCATGAGCTCAGCAGCTACATTGGCCGCAACTACGATGCCATCCGTACCACGCCCTTTGGCAATACCCTCACGCTGGCCTTTGCCAAAGCAGCCATGCAGGCCGAAGCGCTGGGCAAAGATGAAGACACCGACCTGTTGGCCATCAGCCTTTCATCGCCCGACTATATAGGCCATCAGTACGGCCCCAACAGCATTGAGATGGAAGACAACTACCTGCGCCTCGATCAGGAGTTGGCAGCTTTTTTTGCCCACCTCGATAAAGAAGTAGGCAAAGGCCAGTACCTCGTGTTTTTGACCGCCGATCATGCCGTGGCACATACGCCACTGTACCTGGCCGGCAAGGGTTTTCCTGTTAGCCCGCTCAGTGGCGATATCAGCGAGATCAATAAAAAAGTGTTTCAAAAATTTGGGGTGCCCAATATTGTACGCAGCAGTACTAACTACCACCTGCACCTGAACCATGCCGCCATGGATACGCTGCACAAAAACAAAAAAGAAATCATTGACTACATCGTACAAGAGCTGAAAAGCAAGCCGCATGTGTACAGCGCCTGGGATAATGCCGAACTACAGCAATTGAACCTGCCGGCCACCGTGAAAGAAAAGTTTGTAAACGGCTTCAATCCCAAGCTGGGTGGCGATGTACAGCTGGTGCTGAAGGCCGGCTATTTTTATGGTTGGGTCACCGGCACTACCCACGGGGCGTGGTACCCGTACGATTCGCACATTCCGGCGGTATTTATGGGCTGGGGGGTGCAGCCCGGCCGTACCAACCGGCCCACCAGCATGGCCGATATAGCGCCTACCCTGGCCGCCATGCTGCGCATACAAATGCCCAGCGGCTGCATCGGGCAGCCCATAACCGAGCTGCTGCCCATGCGGTAGTGGAGCATTTCAGCAGCATTTCACGGCCTGTGTATAAACAGATTTGACAGCCGGAAAGGGGGCGGTCAATTTTATGGAACCTTATTAGCTGCCATGAACAACCGCGACCGGGAAATCTCTGCTTTGCTGACGCTGCTCGACGACTCGGATAGCGAGGTACTTACCTCTGTAGAACAACGGTTGCTGAGCTATGGCCACAGCGTGATACCTGAGCTGGAGGGCTTTTGGGAGCAAAGCGCCAACAATGAAGTGCAAGAGCGGATTGAAATGATCATTCACCGCATCCACTTCTGCAGCCTGGAGCAGGAGTTTACCAACTGGGCCCGTGGCGAAAGCGATTTATTGTATGGTGCCTTTCTGGTAGCCAAGTATCAATACCCCGATATTCAAACCATCCAAACGTTTCAGGAGATAGAGCGGATACGCCGCAACATTTGGCTGGAAATGAACAGCTACCTCACGCCACTGGAGCAAATCAGAATAGTAGAAAACATTCTTTTTACCTACTATAAAATGCGGGGGGGCGAGCTGGCCTACAACCAGCCCAATGATTACCTGATACACAAAGTAGTAGAAAGCAAGAAGGGTAACGCTATTACCAACGGTATTTTATACCTGGTGCTGGCCGAGCAATTGGACCTGCCGGTGCGGGCCATACAGGTGCCCCGGCAGTTTGTACTGGGCTGGTTTTCGCACCAGGTGCTGTTTGATGCCGAAGGGCAACAACCATCGATGGCTGAGCACATCAAGTATTACATTGACCCCAATAGCGGCGTGGCTTTTCAGCAAAAAGATATTGACCTGTATCTGAAGCGCATCAACGTGCCGCCGGCAGCACACTACTACAAGCCACAAAGCAATCGGCAAATCATCAAGCTGCTGCTCGAGCAATTTTCGCTCTGCTTCGATAATGAGCAGTATGCATATAAAAAGAAAGAGTTGGAAAACCTGGCAAGCATTGTAGCAGCCGCTATGAAGCTGCCGGCCGCCGAAGGCGACTGCTAACGCAAGATGCCGGCCGCCCACTGCACTCCGTACAAGCTCTTGAACACCTTGGCCCGGGTTTCGGCTACCTTTTGCTGCGATTCCAGCACTTTGTTTTCACGGCTGTTCAGCAAGAACAACGTGCTTTCTCCCAGTTCGAACTTCATCAATTCTACCGCCAATACTTTGCGATAGGCATCCAGTGCCCGCTCTTGCAGGCGTAGCTGCTGCAGCAGGTTTATTTGTTCATTAAAGTATTGGCGCACCTTGTTTTCAATGTTCAGGCGTGTCATGTCGCGGTCCAGCGTGGTACTCTGAATCTTGATTTTGGCAGCCTTGTAATCGCCACGTCCCTGCCGAATGAACAATGGTATGCCTACATCAAGTCCGAATTTGAAATTATTGTCGAACGTAACAGCGCCGGCGCCTTTCCACCACTCATAACCTTTTGATAGTGCATTGTACTTCAGATCCACGGTGGGCAGCAGGCTTTGAAATTTCAGCCGGCGTTCTACCTCCAATGCGTCCAGCTTAAAATCGAAACTCTGCAGTTTGGGGTGCGATACCGTAGCCAGCTGCAACAGATCGTTGAGCGGCTGATAAGCAATACTGAATGGGTTGATGCTATCGGTATTCACACCGGGCACCAGGTTGCCGGGAATGAGTACCGGCTTTTCATCTTCGGTCCACAAAAAATTGCTGAGCTCGTACCCGGCGGTCAAAAAGCGCATGAACGCTTCGTTTTGCTGGGCTTGAAAAGTAAGCAGCTGTGTCAGCGCCTCGGTGCTATCTACGCCTGCCCTATCACCCTGCTCTACAGTTATCCGGATCCCTTCGTAGCGTACCTGATTAATGCGCACCGCATCGGTCAGCACTTTGTACACCTGGTACTCCCGTACCCAATTCCAGTAGGCCCCAATGGCATCAAACATCAGATCGTTCACCGCCAGTAGTCGCTCGGCCTTGCTTTGGCTTACCAGCAGTTTGGCCTGCTGCAGTGCAGCCCGGCGCTTGTCCATTACCAGGTTTTTGGCCAGCGGCACCTTAAAGCCGGCATAGCTGCTTTGCCCTTCGGTAATAGAGCGGTTCATGCGCAGGCCATTGTTGCTTTCTATACCAGCCATCAGCTCCACGCCAAACCAGGTAGGTATTTTCAGTTCGGTATTGCTGTAGTTGAAATAAGAAGTACCACCAAAGGTTTTCTGATCGGTGCTGAAATAAATGGAAGGATCGAACATGCCACGGCTGGCCAGCAAATACGCCTCTGCCCCCGATACCAAAAAGCCCGCCTGCTTCATCACCGGGTGAAAATTGCGCACCAGGGCCAGGTACTCGTCGGGCAGCAGCCGCAGCAGCGTATCGGTACCGGCCTGTGCCTGCAGGCGATAGTGGCCCAGCAGCATGGTCAGCATCAATAAGCAGCATCCAATTCCTTTCTTCAGCATGTACTATGTCTTCGCGGTTAGTATGCACCGCCAGGCGGCGGGCATTGCAGTGCTTTACTTTTTCTCAGCTTTGCCGGCATCCTTGCCATCGGCAGGCTTGTAAAACTCCGGCGGGAAGCCGTTGATATTTCGCCACAGCTCGTACCACACCGGCACATCTTTCAGCAGGGCAAAGCCCACGGTGCCGGCACCCAGCTTCAGGCCCGGCGGCCATTTGCGGTCCTCGGGGTCTTCGGCTATCAAAATCCTGAACTTACCGTTGATGCTGCGGTTGCTTTCTACAGCCACCACTTTGCCGCCAAATGTGCCGTACGAGGCTTGTGGCCAGCCACTAAATACAATGGCAGGAAAACCATCGAACATGAACCGTACTTTCTGGCCCTTGTTTACCAACGGCAGGTCCATGGGACTGATGAACAGTTCGGCGGCATAGGTCACTTGTTGTGGCACAATCTCCACAATCATTTCGCCCTCTTTAATGATCTCGTTAATGCCCGCTTTTTTGGCTTGTATTACCTGCCCGGCCTGCGGGGCTACCAGGTAGTAGTAGCCCGAGCGTTGCTCCAGATTCTGCTTTTTGATATCGAGCGATGCAATCTTTTCACGGGCCTCGGCGGCCTGGCTATTGCTGCTGAAGATGTCGCCCTGTGCTTTGGCTATTTTCTCAGCATACTCCTGTGTGGCGTTGCTTATTTCCAGCTTGTTTATAATCAGGTCCTGGCTCAGGTTGGCCAGGTCGTTTTGCTTTTCGGTCATCGCAGCTACCGCTTTTTGCAGGGTAGCATTTCTGCGTTCAAATTCAAACTTGCTGATGGCTTCTTTCTCGAACATCTCTTTGGCACGTACCAACTGCTCACGGGCCTGGCGTTCATCCACCTTAGCCGCATCCAATTCAGCTTTCTTGGCCTCTATTTTCCGGTCTATTTGTACCCGCTTATTTTCCAGCGAGTTCAGCTTCAGGTCCCGCTGTTCTTCCAAAAAAGCGATCTGCTGCTGCGAGGTATTGGCCTTGCCTTCATAAAAGCGGGCCTTGTCGGCGTTTTGCACTATTTGCTGCTGGGTACGCGGAATGATGTTGGGATCGAGATAATCATCTTTCACTTCGCCCAGTTGCAAAATGGTATCGCCGGCTTGTACAAAGTCACCTTCCTTCACGTACCACTTCAAAATTTTACCGGGTATCTGGCTGTTCAGCTCCTGGGGGCGGTCGGCCTGGTTAATGGTGGTCACAAAGCCGGTAGCACGAATGTTCTGCGTCCATGGCAGAAACAAGAAAATGAGTACTACAATGAGAATAGCATACATCCAGCGGCTGGTGTAACGCTTGCGATGCCGGTCGTACACCAGCTCCAGCGATTTTACTTCTACCGGCAGCTTTTCGCCTATGCTGCCCGATACGTGTTCTATATGCATGGGTGCTACGGTTTCTAGGTTTTAGTTGCCAATACGGTATACAATGTCGGCTACTCGCTGAAAATCGGGGTCGTTGGCTGCCACCACGATGGTGCAGTCTTTCATTTCATTGCGCAAAAACGAAATCATTTGATCTTTTGATGCCTGGTCCATGCCTTCCCAGGGCTCCTCCAGCAGCAGCAGGCGTGGCTTGCCAGCTATGGCCCGCAAAAACAGGATACGCTGCGTGGTGGTTTTGCTCAGTCGCCTTCCCATATGGTCCAGGTGGGTATCAAACCCATCTTTCAGTTCGGCTACAAAATTGCCCAACCCTATCCGGTCGGCCAGCCGCATCAATTCTTGCGGCTGGTAGGCACAGTCGCCCAATGAAATGTTTTCCCACAGCGTGCCATCAAATATTTCTTGCTGGCTGAAATAGATGCCGGTGGCATTGCGCAGCGAATCAAGCTCATAGTTGCCAATGGGAATGCCATTGATCAGTACCTGCCCTTCAAAATCGGAGTAAGAGCCGGTAAGCAGGCGAAGCAAGGTACTTTTGCCCGAGCCCTCCGGACCTGTAATGCAAGCAAGGCGACCGGCAGGCACCTGCATATTGAAGCCCCGCATAACGGGCTGCTGCTTGCTGAAGCCAAACGATAGGTGGCGGGTTTCTACAGTTACACCTTCCGACAGTTCCAACTGCAGCTTGCCATCCTTTTCCATGGGCTTGTCTATCACTTTGCCCAGCTTTTCTACCGAGGTCAGCACATCGTACACCTTATCAAGGCTCACAATAAATTTTTCGATGCTGGCCAATACCGTCAGTATCACAATTTCGGCTGCTACAAACTGGCCTACGTTCAGCTCATTTTCAATAAGCAAAATGCCACCCACTACCAGCATGCCCAGGGTAATAACCACTTTGAAGATGATGAGCGACCAATACTGGGTAAGCAAAATTTTGAAGTGGGCCGTACGTGCCTTGAGGTAGCCGGCCACCGAGTGGTCGGTTTTGGTAATGTGCAGGCCTGTATTCCGGGCAAACTTGAAGCTCTTCATCACCCGGGCTGTTTCCTGCAGCCACCCTGCTACCTGGTATTTATAATCACTTTCTTCCAGGCTGGTGACCAGGCCCCGCTGGCTGGTGTAGCGCAAAATGAGATACAGGATAAACAGCAACAACAGACCGAAAACGATGAACACAGGATTGTACAACGACAGCAGAATAAGACCAAAGATGATTTGAATAGTGGCCACCGGTATATCCAGCAGCAGCTTGCTCAACCCCTTTTGTAAAGAAATCACATCGAAAAAGCGGTTCACCAGTTCGGGCATAAAATAGCCGTCGACACTTTTCATGTCCACCCGCGGTATGCGGTACCCAAATTCAAAAGCGTACTGGGCAAACAGATTCTGTTGAATTTTTTCATTCAGCTTCATTTGGGCTACCTGTAGCATGCCGGTAAACAGCACCCCCATGGTTACCCCGGCTATCAGCACCACCATAGACGTGCTGAAGCTGCCAGCCAATACGAAATTGATAATGGACTGAATGCCCAGCGGCACACTCAGCTGTAGCAAACCAAAAAGAACGGCGTACAGGTAAATGGCGCTGATCTCCCGACGTTCGAGCCTGATGATACGAAAAATGCGAAGGATGGAGCGCTGCAGAACTTGCTGCTGATTATCGGCGGCCATGCGGTTGGTTTATCAAGTAGTTGTTTGTTGAAAAGTACAGGCTTCCCGCGAATAAAACCTTTCGACAGAAAAAAGGTTTTCGGGTCGCGAAAATACCCGCTAAAGCAAGCGAACCTATTTGACATTCATGCTTTTAGTCAATGATTAGGGTTCTATAACCCCGCGTTATACCTCCAGGCCCGGCTGGCTGTGATTTCGTTAAAATTCAATCGCTTGCACCGGCTTCAAGAGCGGCCTTTACCTTCGGGCGGCATGGATGGCTTACGCCCTTTTTTGGTATGGCTGCTGCTGGCCCTGGCCAGCCCGGCCCTGCACGCCCAGCAGTGGGTAGAGGTAAAGGGTACCGTGTACGACAACTCGCAGCGGAGCCCGCTCGAAGGCGTATCGGTGATGAGTACCAGCGGCCGCGGCACCATCACCGATGTAATGGGCCACTACCGCCTCGTAGTCGCATCCACCGACTCCATATTTTTTTCGTACCAAAACCGGGCCACTGCCAAGCACCCGGTGGCTACCATGCCCGATCCGCAATCGTTCAACATGGCCCTCGGCGTATCCAGCCCCAACCCGCTGCCGCCAGTTACCATCTACGGCCGTAGCTACAAGCTCGACTCATTGCAAAACCGGCAGGAGTATGCCAAGTATTTCAACTGGCAGCGCCCCAACCCCCTGCGCAATGTGAACGTGGCCAATGGCGGCGTCGGCATGGATCCTAATGATATCATCAACTTGTTTCGCTTCAGGCGAAACCGGCAATTGGCCAGCCTGCAGGCCCGCCTGGTAAAGGAGGAACAAGACAAATACGTAGACTACCGCTTCAACAAGGCCTTTGTAAAAAAGGTAACCGGCTTGCTGAGCGACCAATCCGTCAAGCGGTTCATGTACAAGTACCGCCCCCCGTATGATTTTGTGGCCATTGTAAACGATCTGGAACTGGGCTACTACATACAGCAGTGCTACAAAAAAGAAAGAGGCCTGCTGCCACCGGGCGTCGATATTTATCTGTTGGGCGTAGACCCGCTGGAAAAAGAGATTGGCCGCGAGTAAAGCCGCTTTTTGCTTCAACGAGGTAGCTACCCGGCCCGGCCAATCGCCTACCTTTACGCCCACATTCAACAACGATTCTAATCACATGCCACAGCAAGACCTGTTTCAGAGTCCGGACTACTACCTGCTGGACGAACTGCTGACCGATGAGCACAAAATGGTTCGCGACACCGTGCGGGCCTATGTAAAAAAGGAAATCAGCCCCATCATCGAAGATTTTGCCCAACGGGCCGAATTTCCGCAGCACATTGTAAAGCAGCTGGGCGAGCTGGGCTGCTTTGGGCCTACCGTGCCCGAGCAATATGGCGGTGGCGGCCTCGACTATATCAGCTACGGCCTCATGATGCAGGAGCTGGAGCGGGGCGATAGCGGCGTACGCAGCACGGCCAGCGTACAAGGCTCGCTGGTCATGTATCCTATTCATGCGTTTGGCAGCGAGGAGCAGCGGATGAAATACCTGCCCAAACTGGCCAGTGGCGAGTGGCTGGGCTGCTTTGGCCTTACCGAACCCAACCATGGCAGCAACCCCGCCGGCATGCTTACCAATATCAAAGATGCCGGCGACCACGTCGTGCTCAACGGTGCCAAAATGTGGATCAGCAATGCGCCCTACGCACAGGTAGCCGTGGTATGGGCCAAAGATGAAGCAGGCATTGTACGCGGCGTGATAGTGGAGCGGGGCATGGAAGGCTTTACCACCCCCACCACGCACAGCAAGTGGAGCCTGCGGGCCAGCGCCACCGGCGAGCTGGTGTTTGATAATGTGAAAGTGCCTAAGGAAAACATACTGCCAAATGTAAAGGGCATGAAAGGACCGCTCAGCTGCCTCAACAAAGCCCGCTTCGGCATTGCCTGGGGCACCCTGGGCGCAGCCATGGACTGCTACGATACGGCCCTGCGCTACAGCAAAGAGCGTATCCAGTTCGACCGGCCCATTGGCGGCTTCCAACTGCAGCAAAAAAAGCTGGCCGAAATGATTACCGAAATCACCAAAGCACAGCTGCTGGTGTGGCGCCTGGGTGTACTGATGAATGAAAACAGGGCCACCCCCGCCCAAATAAGCATGGCCAAACGCAACAGCTGCGAAATAGCCAAAAACATAGCCAGCGATGCCCGCCAAATGCTGGGCGGCATGGGCATTACCGGCGAGTATCCCATCATGCGCCACATCATGAACCTCGAAAGTGTAATTACCTACGAAGGCACCCACGATGTGCACCTGCTCATTACCGGGCTCGATGTTACCGGGCTCAATGCGTTCAGCTAGCGCCGACGGCTCCCCACTTTTTTCCAAAGGCTGCGCCCCCGGGTGCAGCCTTTTTTCTATCGGCCTATTTCCCCGTTTTGGGGGATGTGGCAGCAGTGTTTTCTGTTACTAATTTGTACCAGCTTCTGCCCTTCATTTTCATCCTTCAATTTCACCCGCATGAAAAAAATTTTGTTCATCGTTGCCGGTTTTTTATTTGCCTATACTGTGCAGGCACAGCTGCTGAAAAAGCTGGGCGATAAAGTGAAAAAAGAAGTAGACAAAACAGCCGACAAAATAATGGGCAACGAGCCCGCCACCACCAAAGCCGACAGCAGCAAAACCACCAATAGCAAGGCCGGCACTGGCAAAGCCGATGCCACCGAAAACCTGACCCAATACGCCGCCTACGATTTTGTACCGGGCGATAGCGTACTCTTCAGCGATGAGCTGACCGAAGAAGAAGAAAATGAAATACCCAGCAAATGGCTGCTCGACAGAGGGCGTGCCGAAATAGTCAGCATCGATGGCGAAAAACTGATAGCAGGCCGGGCCCAAACCACCCTGCGCCCCCGCATGAAACCCAATGCCAACTACCTGCCCAAGCGCTTTACCATTGAGTTCGATATAAAACACGTGAAATACATCTGGAATTATGGTCGCTCCATCAGCCTATCCTTTGTAAACGAATCGCTGGATAAAAATGCCGATGCCGGCGACTTCAAAAGTCCCGTTACCATTTGGGCCAGCGGCAGCGCCAATTTTGGAAAAGCCAAGGGCGAGTGGCCCACCGATATGCGGGAGCCCGCCGCCGATGCCGTACTAAAAGGCTGGAAGCACGTAGCCATTAGTGTAAACGAACGCAGCGTAAAAGTGTACATCAACCAGTACCGCATCATGAATGCGCAAGTAGAGTTTGGCATTCCTTCTTCGCTCCAGTTTTCTATCGACAATGATTACGACGCCCCCGTGCTCATCAAAAACTTCCGCATCATGGCCGGCGGCAAAAACCCCGTCAAACAAGTCACTACCGAAAAGCTGTACATCGCCCGGGGCATTTTATTTGAGCGGGCCAGCCCCACCCTCAAGCCCGAAAGCATGGGCGAGCTGAACGCACTGGTAAAGCTGATGAAAGACGACCCCGCCATCCGGTTTGAAATAGCCGGCCACACCAGCACCGAAGCCGGCAGCAGCGCCGAGGCCAACCAGGCCCTGAGCGAAGCCCGTGCCAAGGCCGTACGCGACAAAATGATAGACATGGGCATAGATGGCGGCCGCCTCCAAGCCAAGGGATACGGACAAACCAAGCCCATGGCCACCAACGATACACCCGAAGGCCGTGCCACCAACCGCCGGGTCGAGTTCAGGCGCTTGTAGCCATTCAAACTGTCTGCTGTTTTTCAGGGGCTATCGGCAGCAGTACAGCGCCGGGCTACTGTTCGGGTGCCGCCGGGCTCCGCTGCGCTCCGGCCCCGCCTCGCCTCGCCTCAGTCGAGGCGAGGCGGGGCCAAGCCCTTTGGCCCCCGCAGCCCTTCGGCTTTGGTGCCACTATCAGCAAGGCCCGCCGTAGTTTTGGGCATGCGTTTCTTTCTGTTACTCTTCACCGTTTTACTTAGCAGCAGCCTGGCGGCGCAGCCGGCCACTCGTATAGTGGCACCCGCTAGCTGGCCCGCAGCTATCCCTTACAAAGGCCAGCCTGTGGCCCTACTTACCTGGCAGCAGCCCGATGGCACCCACTACCTTTCGCTTTGCAGCAGCAGCATTACCGAAGATGAGGAAGGCTCTCGCAGCCAATACCTGTATGCACTGCACGCCATCGTATCTGGCGATAGCGTAGCAGTAGTTTGGAAAATGCAGGACTACGTGCAAGATTGCCCCGTAGATGTGGTGTGCCGCTGGGTAGATATCTCCGGCAAAAAAACAACTCCTTCTTTTGTACAACTCACCGATCTGGACAGCGACGGTGAGCCCGAGATATGGCTGCTGTACCGCACCGCCTGCCACGGCGATGTAAGCCCCGCCGACCAAAAACTGCTGATGTATGACGGTGCTCAAAAACATGCTTTACGAGGAACGACAAAGCTGCAGGTAGGTAGCACCCTGAAGATGGGAGGCGATTACAAGGCCGATGCGGCTATGCTGGCTGCGCCAGCGGCGCTGCGGGCCAGGGCTTCTCAGTTGTGGCAGCAGTTCGGAAGCCTTAAAATAGAGTAAAAGCCTGTCTTTTCAGCTTGCCGGCAGCGCCCAATGGCAGTACCGGCAGGTGTCGTCATATAGCCCGTATCTTCCACATTCATCTACCAAAGCATTTTACCTGTTTATGAAATTTAGGCTACCTGCTTTTGCCCTGCTGGCCCTGCTCTGTTCAGCAGCCATCGCCCAACCTACCCAAAAGCCCGTGCTACACGGCAAAAACTGGATGGCCATCACCGGCAAGCCGCTGGCTGCTACTGCCGGCAGCATGCTGTTTCAGCAAGGCGGCAATGCCGTAGATGCCTCCTGCGCTATGCTGGCCGCTACCTGCACCATGTGGGATGTGCTGCACTGGGGCGGCGAAACACAGGTGCTGCTGTACAATCCGAACACTAAAAAAGTAATAGCCCTCAATGGCCTGGGCGTAGCGCCCACCGGTGCCACCCCCGATTTTTTTAAGAGCAAGGGCTACCAGTTTCCACCCGAGTATGGCCCCCTGGCGGCGGTAACGCCCGGCACCCCCGGCGCCCTGTGCCACCTGCTGGCTAACTATGGCACCAAAAGCCTGAAAGAAGTGCTGGCGCCCGCCATGCAGCTGGCCGCCGGCTACCCCATAGAAGCGCAAACTGCCAACAGCATTGAGCGCCAAAAAGATCGCATCAAGCAGTGGCCCTACAGCAAGGCGGTGATGCTGCCGCACCTGGGCGAAAAACGCGAAGCGCCCGAGGCAGGCGAAATTTTTGTACAAAAAGACCTGCTGGCTACCCTGACCAAAATGGTGGAAGCTGAGCAGCAAGCGCTGAAGGCCGGCAAAAGCCGCAAAGCCGCCATCATGGCTGCCGCCGACCGCTTTTACAAAGGCGATATCGCCCAGGAATTTGTTCGGGGTGTGCAGGAGCAAGGCGGCCTCATTACCCTGCAAGACCTGGCCAACTGGAAACCGCTGGAAGAAGAGCCGGTGATGACCACCTACAAAGGCATTGAAGTATACAAACTGCAGCAATGGACACAAGGCCCCATGATGCTGCAGGCCCTGAACATCCTCGAAAATTTCGATTTGAAAAAAATGCGCTACAACAGTAGCCAATACATCCATACTGTAGCGCAAGCCATGCACCTGGCCTTTGCCGACCGCGACTTTTACTACGGCGATCCCTACGCCAACAAGGGCCAGCCCATGGCCGGCCTGCTGAGCAAGGAGTACGCCAAAGCCCGTGCACAGCTCATTGACTCTACCAAAAACCTGGCACCGGCCCTGCCCGGCGACCCCTACCCCTATGAGGGCCGTACCAACCCCTACACGGCATGGCTGCAGCGCTGGGCCAGCCTGGCCGATACCAGCAGCAAAGGCGGCAGCGCCATCCCCAGCCACGACCGGCAGGTAGCCTGGCAGCACAGCAGCAACGACCCAGGCTACCTGGAGCGCCAGTGGGCTGGTACCACCAGCGTAGAGGCAGCCGACGCCAGCGGATGGGTGGTCAGCATTACGCCCAGCGGCGGCTGGGTACCTGCTTGTATTGCAGGCCGCACCGGTGTAGGCCTCAGCCAACGCCTGCAAAGCTTTGTGCTGGATAGTGCCCTCAACCCCTTTAATGTGGTGGCCCCCGGCAAGCGCCCACGGGTAACGCTCACACCCAGCCTGGCACTGAAAGACGGCAAGCCCTTCCTGAGCTTTGCCGTACAAGGCGGCGATACACAAGACCAGAACCTGCTGCAGTTTTTTTTGAACGTAGTAGAATTTGGCATGAACGTGCAGCAAGCCAGCGAAGCAGCTAACCTGAATACGAACCAGCTTTGGCTGAGCCTGGGCGGCACCGCTACCAAAGACCGGGCACCCCGCAATGGCGAGCTACTGCTGCAAAACCGCACCCCCGAAGCCGTACGCAAAGAGCTGCAAGCCATGGGCTACAAACTCAGCTTTACCGAACGCAGCAGCGGTCCTATCAATGCCATTTTCTTCGACTGGAAGCATGGCAGCTTTTGGGGTGGCAGCAGCAACCATGGCGAGGATTACGGGATTGGCTGGTAGCAGGATCTTGTAGCGCCGAGCATGCAGAGGGAAATGGCGGATGGCAAATTTTATGTGCGTTCATCTGCGAAATCCGCGGGAGAAAATTTCTCGCAGAGGCGCAGAGGGAGAAGGGATAGGAGATTTGACATTCAAATGTGAAGTTGCTTCGCAGGCCCGCAATTCCTGATACCTCATTCCATTCCTTATCTGCGCTGATCTGCGACATCTGCGGGAGAGTTTTTCTCGCAGCGGCGCGGAGGGGGAAGGAATAGGAGATTTGACATTCAAATGTGAAGTTGCTTCGCAGGCCCGCAATTCCTAATAACTCATTCCATTCCTTATCTGCGCTGATCTGCGACATCTGCGGGAGAGTATTTCTCGCAGAGGCGCTGAGGGAAAAGGAGGTTTGAAATTTGAGATTCGGATCTGAAATTCAATCTGTGTCATTGGTGTAATCTGTGGCGGCAGATTTTCTCGCAGCGGCGCGGAGGGAAAAAGAATTTGAGATGGAGGAGGACTGAATTTTGATTTTCCTGCGTTCATCTGCGAAATCCGCGGGAGAAAATTTCTCGTAGCGGCGCTGAGGGAAAGAAGATTTGAGGTTCCTGGGTTGCGATCATTCATCATTCCTCCCTCCTCATTCATCATTCCTCATTCTCCCTCCGCTCTTTAGCTTTTCGCTTGCAGCCAAAAAAGGCATCTTTGCTTCACCATTCAGGTGAACTTAATATGGCCTGACGCAATTTATGAGCAGTATACTCGATTTGGTGGGCGGTACGCCCATGGTAGAACTGAAGCATGTTCACCAGCATCCACGGGTGCGGGTATTTGCCAAGCTGGAGGGCCACAACCCTGGTGGTAGCGTAAAGGACCGTCCGGCGCTGAACATGATACGCAGTGCGGTAGAGCGTGGCGATATACAGCCCGGCATGAAGCTGATAGAAGCCACCAGCGGCAATACCGGCATAGCACTGGCCATGATAGCCCGCCTGTACGGGCTGGATATAGACCTGATTATGCCCGCCAACAGCACCCGTGAACGCACCCTGACCATGGAGGCCTTTGGTGCCAAAGTGATACTGCTGGATGGCATAGAAAAATGCCGCGACTATGCCGAAGAAAAAGCGGCGACTGGCGACTACTTCATCCTGAACCAGTTTGCCAACCCCGATAACTACCTGGCGCACTACAAAACCACCGGGCCCGAATTGTGGCACGATAGCCAGCAACAGATTACCCACTTTGTGAGCAGCATGGGCACTACCGGCACCATTATGGGTACCAGCATGTACCTGAAAGAGCAAAATCCTGCCATCCAGATAGTAGGTTGCCAGCCCACCGAAGACTCATCAATACCCGGCATCCGCCGATGGCCGGTGGAGTACCTGCCAAAAATTTATGACCCGAACCGCGTCGATCGCATCATCGATGTATCGCAGGCGGCGGCTACTGCCATGGCCCGCCGGCTGGCCCGCGAAGAAGCCATTTTTGCCGGCATGAGCACCGGCGGCGCCTGCACCGCTGCGCTGCAGTTGGCGGCCGAGTTAGACAGCGGCTACATCGTCTTCATTGCCTGCGACCGCGGCGACCGCTACCTGAGTAGTGAGTTGTTTGGATAGTTCACAAGTTCAAAAGTTCACGAGTTCAAGGTTCACAAGTTTCGGGCGTTACGTCATGCCGACGAACGGAGGCAGCTCATGAATCGGAGGACAAGGCTAAGGCTAAGGTTAAGGTTAAGGTCAAGGTCAGAGCGGAGGAAGCCCAACTTCCCTGCCAACTGCCTACTGCCAATTGCCAACTACTCTCCTGTCATTCCTCATTCCTCGACGCCACTGCCAACTGACTACTGCAAATTGAAAACTACTCCTGTCATTCATCAATCATCAATCATCACTCCCAACGCCCCTGCCAACTGCCGACTGGAAATTGAAAACTGCTGACTGCCACGCCACCCTGCGCCAGGGATAGTAGCGGAAAGCCCGCTGAAGGCTTTGTGCGGTGGTCCTTGTGGCGGACTTGGAGTGAATAGCCCGCCCGGGCGCCCCCTGTTTTTGTTGCTTATCAGCGCCGCATGGCGGCGTTCTTCATTTCGGCCGCCAGTTGTGGGCCCAGGTATTTTTCAATCAGGTTGTGCACGGCATAAATGACTGGCGTCATGATGATGGCCACGGCAAACTTGTAGGCATAATTGACGCAGCCGACGGCGAGAAACAACTTGAACGACCACACAAAATCGCCCGGCTGTGTATTGACCCGGCTGCCGATGTAA
>JALOMC010000246.1 GCA_025455665.1 Chitinophagaceae bacterium
CATTTATAAAGTAGACACCGACGCCGAGCAGGAGCTTTCCATGGTGTTCGGCATCAATAGTATCCCTTCTCTGTTGTTCATTCCTATGCAGGGCCAGCCCATGATGCAGGCTGGTGCTTTGCCGAAGCACGTATTAAAATCAGTCATCGAAAAAGAGCTGCTTGGTATATCGGGCGAAGCTGCAGAGTAGGCTGAACAGACGTTTTAAATGCTACCTGAGCCGCTGTTGTTATTCGCATCGGCGGCTTTTTGTTGGCAAAATACTAACGGCATTTCCCGCAGCCCGGGAGCTATATTTGAAACAAAGGTCAGCGTATGTTTCAAAGCTTGCTCAATAGCTTTCGGCTGGGTGCAGAAAAGGAATCGTTTGAGGTAGTTGAAGAGAGCTTGTTTAAGGCAGTTGTGTTTAAAGGCACCAACCTGTGGATACTAGTGTTTGCCACCTTTATTGCAAGCCTGGGATTAAACGTCAACTCCACTGCTGTCATCATTGGGGCCATGCTTATTTCGCCACTTATGGGCCCCATTATGGGTATGGGGTTTGGTTTGGCTGTGTACGATATTTCGCTGGCAAGGCTGGCTGCCCGCAATTTTTTGTTTGCTACTGCTGCCAGTTTAGTCACTTCGGCTGCGTATTTCACCATCACGCCCATCAGCGATGCACATTCTGAGATATTGGCACGCACTGCCCCCAATGTGTATGATGTATTAATCGCCTTTTTTGGTGGTATGGCCGGCATGCTGGCTACCTGCAGCAAGGCCAAAGGCAATGTAATTACCGGCGTAGCTATTGCTACCGCCCTGATGCCGCCGCTTTGCACGGCAGGCTATGGTATAGCCACCCTGCAGCTGAAGTACATGCTGGGCGCTTTGTATTTGTTTGTGATTAATACGGTATTCATAGCGCTGGCATCGCTGCTGGTGGTGCGCTTACTGCGCTATCCGCTGGCGCACCCGCCCGATAAGGGCAAGATCATCAAACGCAGTGCTTTTATGACCCTGCTGGCTATTGTAACTACTGTACCGAGTGTATGGTTTGCGTACGAGCAGCTCCGCGACCAGGGCTTTACAAAAAAGGCAAACCGATTTATTGAAGCGGAAGCTCATTTTACAGACGAAGTATTGCTGGTCAGGAAAGTAGATGCCGGTTCGCAGCGGATTGAACTGGTATTTGGTGGCCGCAGTTTGCTGCCAGCCGAAGTAGCGGCTTTTAAAGCCAAAGCATTGAACTACGGTATAGATAGCAGCCGGCTGCAGGTGAAGCAGGGGTTTGCGTACCTCGCCGAAGCGGCCCGCAATGACGAAGTGATAGCCATGCGCACCACTGTACAGGCGCTATCATCAGAGCTGGCCAGCCTGCGCCGATTGGTAGATAGCCTGCGCAGCCCTCGCACTGATAGTAGTATGCCGGCAGAAGCACCATCTTTGCCTATCACTCCCTGAGTATGCTGTTACCTGGTGTCATACAATCTTCGGCTGTCTTACCGGGCCACTATACGGCACACAATCAGGTACAGTTAGTACGTGGTGGTGCACCCTACTTTCAGCAGCTACTGCAGCTGATTGCGAATGCCCGCCAGTCTATCCATTTGCAGACATATATTTTTTTGAACGACAGTACCGGACAAATGGTAGTAGAAGCGCTGGTAGCTGCAGCTGCCCGCGGTGTAAAAGTGTATCTGTTGCTGGATAGTTATGGGTCGGAGCAGCGGCCACAGCATTGGACCAATGAGCTGTCAACTCAAGGTATTCAGTTTCGTTGGTTTTCTCCGCTTGTACAAACCTCCGGCTACTCCTTCGGCCGGCGCATGCATCACAAAGTGGTAGTAGCCGATGCACAAGAAGCCCTGGTGGGCGGCGTCAATATCAGCGATCGGTACAATGATTTGCCCGGCCAGCCGGCCTGGCTCGACTGGGCCGTATACTGCAAGGGGCAGGTGGCGGCGGAGTTGTACCTGGTGTGCCAGGAAATGTTTAGCCGCCGGCTTTGGGGCAAGCGGCGCCGCAAGCGCTTGTTGCAAGCCATGGCTCGCTACGCAGCCGCCAGCTACTGCCCGGTGCGGGTGCGGCGAAACGATTGGGTGCGACGCCAAATCAGCATCACCCGTAGCTATTTCGAAATGTTGAACGGTGCCCGTGCGCATATCACCATTATGTCGGCCTACTTTTTGCCCGGCAGGGCGCTGCGAAAGGCTATGATGCGGGCCGCAGGCCGTGGCGTACGTATACGCATCATTGCAGCAGGCAAGTCGGATGTGGGGATAGCCAAGGCGGCCGAGCGGTACCTGTATAGCTGGCTGCTGCGCTGCGGTGTGCAGCTGTATGAGTACCAGCCGCAAGTATTGCACGCCAAACTAAGCTGCGCCGATGATGAATGGGTGACCGTAGGATCCTACAACATCAACAACCTGAGTGCCTATGCCAGCATCGAGCTCAATCTTGATATAGCCGATCCATCTTTTGCGCAGCAGGTGGCTGCACAGTTGCACACCATTACTGAGGAGTATTGTAAGCCCGTAACGCTGGCAGAGTGGGAGGCCGGCCGAAGCTGGTGGCAGCGCCTGAAAGAAAGGCTGGCCTACGATTTGCTGCAGCTGAGCTTTGTGTTCTTTTACTTTTTTGTACGCAAAAGCCGTGAGGCCAGCGCCTTTCATCAGCGCTGACCAGCCATGCGACGCAGCAATGCCAGTACCACCTCCTTGTTCCATCCTTTGAAACGACCACGCTGAACAATCACCTCATTTTCGGTAGGGTGCTGCAGGTAGTAGTGAAAAACGAAGCGGCCCCTTGGCTGGTGCCAGCCCAGCATTTGACCAAAGCGCAGGTCATTAAAAACGAGACTGTCATTCCATTTTTCTACTGTATAAAACCCTTGGCTGAAGCGGATCAGGTGTTGCAGGTCTTCGTGGTCGGCCATGCTGTCGAGCCAGTGCCTGTTAGCCGGAAAATACTGCCATGCAATGCTGCTACTATCGGCATCGAGCACTGAGTGAAAAGCGACATGATAGCCACTGTCATTGCCTGCTACTGCATACCAAAGCAGGGTATTGAGCGGCGAGGGCGAAATGAACATGCGCTGCTGCGAAATGCCCTGCCGCTGCAGGCTGCTGCGAACGGTGCTGGCCACCTGTTGCTTACTATAAGCAGCCAAGCCCAGGTAAACTGCGCTGCAGGCAAATGCCGTTGCCCAAAGCCGGCGCCTGACAGCTGGTACACTACGCCTCAGCAGCAACAGTGCTGCAATGAATGGCGCCAGGCTAAACAGCGGATCGGCTACGTACAGCAGGTGAAGGGAGAATCGCTGGTGCGAAAACGGCTCCAGCAGCCCAGTACCGTAGTTGTTGCATACGTCCAGCGCCAGGTGAAGCAGCATACCCACTGCCCAAAGTGCCGTCCATCGTTTGAAAGAAAGCTGAGGGCCTGGCAGTTTTTGTGCTACCAAAGCCAATAGCGGACTGAATAAAAACACGAAAAAGAAGGAGTGCGTAAAGCCCCGATGTGCCAGCATTTCTTCGGCAGTATCCATCCAAAAGCCAGCTATAAAGTCAATATCGGGCAGGCTGTGTGCCAGTGCGCCCCATAGCATGGCTTTGCGGCCCAGTTGTTTGCCGGCTATTGCTTCGCCCAGGCAGGCACCTACTGCTATATGCGTCAGAGAGTCCATGATGGCAGCAAGTTATTTAATAGCTACCAGCCACCGTTAGCCAAATAGTTTTCGCTTAGGTCGTTTCTCCTGTGCTGCCCTACGCGGCTGCTTTTTGCGCAGCTCCTTAAAAAGTACATAGCGCACCGAAATGCCGGTTTGCGCATCCAGCCAGGCAGGGCCACCCTTGCTCAGCATGGGTTTAAAATCGGCCGATAAAAGAGTGCGCCCCAACGTAAGCTCAATACCGGCGATGGCAGAAATGCCAGCGTACCGTTGGGTGATGCGTTCGCCACTTTCGTTTTGGAGGTTGGTTTTCCAAAAGCCAAGGTGAGGGCCGGCACCGAGGTATAGGTTAAAAGCTTTGCCTGCCAGGCGCTGGTGTTTTTGAAAAAGCGCTGTTACCACGGTTTGTTGGCTGCCCAGGCTTTGCTGCACCATGCCTTCTACTGTAAAGCTGCCCACTATGCGCTGCTGTACGGTGGCGCCAATGCCACTGCCAACCCGCAAACCAGCCGCTGTGATGTAGTGCTGCGCCAAAAGGCATGCTGGTGCCAGTAGTACAATTGCCAGCAAAAGAGAATGCAGAGGATGCCGCATAGACCATTCGTTTGCTGGTAAAACGGTCATGTGACAGGTATCGGTACAGCGTTGCTTGCTATTGTTTGGTTAAACAAA
>JALOMC010000247.1 GCA_025455665.1 Chitinophagaceae bacterium
TGTGCCCCTGCTGTGCATGCGGGCTGCGGGTTAGCGGCTGCGTTTTTCTTTCTGCAAAAAAATAAAAACGGGCACTGCCACAAAGGCGGTGCCCGCTTGCATATGTACGCCAGCTATCAGTCACAGGTTAGAAAACGTAGCCCACCCGTAGCGAGGCTACCAGGTTGCGTTCGCTCAGGTTGTAGGTGCTCTCTTTTCTGATATTGAGCAGGCCTGGCACCACCCGCAGCTGGGTGCGGATGTGGCGTCCGAACTGGTAGCCTACACCAGCCACCAAGCCCAGGTCAAATGGTTTGTATTCGTCTTTCAAATCGCGGCCTTCTTCTTTGGCCGATAGCAGCAGTGCAGGCTGCAGGCCGGCTTCGGCAAAAAAGCCCTGCCGGGGCCTGGTTTGGTACAAAGCCGTTACCGGCATGGCCAGGTAGTTTAGCCGGCGGGTGGTTTCTACCTCACCGTACGATACGCCGGGGTTGTAGCTGTAGGTCATCGTTTTGCCGCCCTGCTGCGAAAACAGCAGGCCACCTTGCAGCAGCATCCGCTTGTTCAGCTGCAGCAGGCTTCCTTCTACGCCGCCGCCTATACCCAGGGCGCCGCCGCTGTAGTTGCCGCCATCGCCACCGGGCCAGCTCATTTGAGGGCCTACCTGCGCAAAGAGGATACCGCTGCCGTTTTTCTTCAGGTCTTTTTTGTTCGGCTGATCCTTTTTAAGGCTGTTGGCCAATTGTTGATCGGCCTGCGCATAGCCGGCCAGACTGCAAGCCAGCAAGGCGCTGGCCATCAAGATTGTTTTCATGGTTGTGTTGGTTTTTTTTATTTACTGAGAAGAAGCAGTAGACGATGGAGCAGCTGCCAGCAAAGACGACCCCGATAGTTGTGTGCCCGGTGCTTGTGCCGGCTGCAGGCTGGTCACATACCCCGGTGGCCATGCTTGTGGCGGTGTCAGCCGCAGCCAACGGTACAGCGCCACCGGCGATCCGCCACGGCCGGCCGGCAGTGGAAACCGGACCGACTGCACCGGAATGGGTAGCGGCGCACCGTGGTTGAATACGGCCAGCGCATAGTGGTAGCAGTTGTACCGGTTGAGGTGGTAGCGGCGGCGGGCCAGCTGCTGCGCCAGCAGGCACAGGCTATCGTAGCCGGCTGCGGTCAGCGGGCGGGTCAGGCTGGCATCGTACCACCGGCCGTCGTTGCTGCCCAGGCTGCTTTTTACCTTTCTGAAAAACAAACTCATGATGGGATGCTGTGGGTAAAAGCCCCATACCAGTGTGCTGGTGTCGGCCGGTAGCTGCTTGCGCAGTATCAAAAACACATGACCCGTTTCGCGGCGGCGGTACACCCGCTCGGGCTGGTCGTTTACCGGCACATCGGCACAAACGCTGATGCTGTAGTGTGGCGGTTGTGCCTGGCTGCCGCTGGCTGTCAGCAGCAGGCATAGCAGCCAGGCGGTAGTGAGTAAGCGCATGAGGTCGGCGGGGTGGTTTATTTAGCAGTCAAAACTATCCAGCCGGTCAGGGCGCCGCCATCGCTGCATTGCGTCATTTTGGTCTGGGTTCGTCTACCTGAATTCAGGTATTGAACCGCTGGTGCAGCCACCTATCTTCATGGTGATGAAAGCTTTTTGCAAAGGGCTATGCTGTTGGCTGCTGCTACTGGCAGCTGGCGGCGGGGCCAATGCCCAGCCAACGGTGGCCGATAGCCTGCGGCGCTTGCTGGCTACCGCCCCGCCCGATACCAACCGGGTACTGACGCTGATAGAAATGGGCTACACCCTGGGCGCTACCGATGCCGCCGCAGCGCAGCCCTACGCGGTAGAGGCCCTGCAGTTGGGGCGCCGCCTGCGCTATCAGCCGGGGGTGGCACAAGCCGCTTATTTGCTGGCCGATATAGACATGAACCTGAGCCGCTATGCCGAAGCAGGCGCCATGCTGGATAGTGCCGAGCTGCTGTACCAGCAACTGCGCCGCCCCGATAAGCTGGCCCGGGTGTACAATGCCCGCGGCAATTGGCACTATATGCAAAGCAACCTGCATGAGGCAGCCCGCTTTTACTCCATGGCCGCCGATGCTTTCCGGCAGGTGGGCGATAGTGTGCGGGAGATCATTCCTTATCAGAACATGCTGAGTACGCTGGGCGAGCTGAAGCAATACCAGCAGGTGATAAAGCTGAGCCAGCGCTTGCTGCTGCGCCTGCAGCTGCGGGCCGATTCGGCACAAATGGCCCACGTATGGCACCGGCTGGTACTCAACTGGCTGGCACTGGAGGCCCCCGATTCGGCAAGGCCCTACATACAGCCACTGGCGGCCTACCTGCCCCGGGCGCAAGATGCCAGCCTGGTATCTGAAGGATACAATATGGTGGGCCGCTACTACGATGCCATTGGCCGGTACGATAGTGCACTGCACTACTATCGGCAGGCACTGCAGTGGGCAGTGCGCCAGCACTACCAGCCCGCCATTTTTCACCTGAGCATGGGCGCCACCCTGCTCAAAATGAAGCAGCCGGCCGAGGCCTACCGCCACCTGCGCCTGGCCGACTCGCTGGCCGCTGCCGCCCAAACGGTAGATCTGCAGTACCGTATACAGCGCCAGCTGGCCCTGTACTATGCCCAAACCGGCCGCTACCAGCAGGCCTACCAGGCCATGGAGCAGTATAGCCTGCTGAATGACAGTGTACTGCAAACCGAAAACCGGCAATATGCCAGCCGCCTGGAAGCCGTGTACGAAAACAGCCGCAAAGAGCAGGAAATACTGGCCCTGAAAGCCGCTGAGCTGCGCAGCCAGCTGGCCATACGGCAACGCAATACCTGGCTGCTGGCCCTGCTGGCCCTGGGCCTTACGGGTACCGTGCTGGCATGGATGCGCTGGCGCCAGCTACGCCTGCAAAAGCGCCTGCTGCTGCAAACCCAGCAGCTACAACAGGCGCAGATAGACAAGTTGGAAAAAGAGCGGCAATACATCTCATTGCAATCCATGATAAGCGGGCAGGAAGCCGAACGCAACCGCATAGCCCGCGACCTGCACGATGGCCTTGGTGGCCTTTTCAGCACCATCAAAATGTACTTCAGCAGCCTGGGCCACCAGCAGCCACAGCTGCAGCAGCAGCCGCTGTTTACACAAAGCGTGGCCCTTACCGATCAGGCGGCGCAAGAGCTGCGCCGCATAGCGCACAACCTGATGCCAGAAGTGCTGCTGAAGCTGGGCCTGGTAAAAGCCATCGAAGAGTTTGCAGCGCAGGTAAGCCATAGCGGCCTGCTGCGCATATCGGTACAGGCCTATGGCATGGAGCAGCGGCTGCCGCAGGATACCGAAATCATGCTGTACCGCATACTGCAAGAGCTGCTCAACAACATTATGAAGCATGCAGGCGCCACCCGGGTGCTGGTACAGTTTAACCGGCACGATGAATGGCTGAGCGTGACGGTAGAAGACGATGGCCGCGGATTTGATCCGCAGCAGGCGCAGCAGCAAAGCGGTGCAGGCATGGGCAGCATCAAAAGCCGGGTAGACTACCTGCAAGGCCAGCTGAACATTGATAGCCGCGAAGGCATGGGCACCACGGTTGAAATGAATTTTCTGCTGGATGCCGGCAAGGCCGGTACTGCTACTTTTGAAGCATGATCAGGGTATTGGTGATAGACGATCATCCGCTGGTGGCGGGCGGTGTAAGTGCGATGCTGCAGGGCAGCCATTATGCCGGAGTCATTGCATCGGCCACTACCGGCGCCGATGGACTGGTGGCTGTGGGCCAGCACCAGCCCCATGTGGTGCTGCTCGATATCAGCCTGCCCGATGAAGACGGATTGTACTGGTGTCAGCAGCTGGCGACGCAATATCCGGGGGTGAAAATCATTGGCCTCACCAGTACCAATGAGGCCGGCATCATTGCCCAGTTTTTGCACAAAGGGGGCCATGGCTACCTGCTGAAAAATATGGACCGCGAAGAACTATTGGAAGCCATTGATGCCGTAATGGCCGGCCGGGTGTACCTGAGCAAGGCAGCCAGCCAAATGCTGCTGCAGCAGTTTCGCAGTACCAGCAGTGCAGTAGCCTCGGTGCCGCTGCTCACCCGCCGCGAACAAGAAATATTGCAGCTACTGGCCGATGGACAAAGTGGCCCACAAATAGCCGAGCAGCTTAGCATCAGCCATTATACCGTAGAAACGCATCGGAAAAACCTGCTGCAGAAACTAAAGGCCAGCAATACGCCCATGCTGCTGAAGCAGGCCCGCCACTACCGGCTGCTGCCGTAGTGGGCTGCGGGTGTTCAAAAAGTTTTCAGATCCTCGGTCCGCTTGTCGGCATAGCCTGCGGCGCAAAGCGCAGAATGCTGTACACCATCCATACCAGCACCACCGGCGAAAACGCAAACAGCGCCGACAGCAGTAGCAGGCTGGCGCCGGTTTCAAACAAAAACGTATACACAATCAGGTAGGTGGTGGCCACGGCAATGGCCCATTGGTGCCTTTTCATTTTGCCAAACGATTTGCCGTTGCCAAACGTACCCGTTGCCT
>JALOMC010000248.1 GCA_025455665.1 Chitinophagaceae bacterium
TAATGGTAACGATGTTATCACATTTACCAGATGCTTCAAGCGTTTTGATTTTCATATAGATCAAATAAAAAAAATTCAGGTATCTGAACTTAACATTTGGGTAAAATTAAGTTATAGCGGGAAAATTATTCATCCTGCATTTACCTATCCTTTCATTACTTTTTTTATAGAGAACTCTGACGGAAAACGGTTTAGGTTCAAGGTATTTGTGTTTACCTTCAATGAAGAAGGTGTTGCGCTTCAAGCTTTTTTAGACCGTCTAAAAGAATTGAATCCAACTCTTGCTATTCCTGATCTGCCTGCTTTTAATGCTACGCTTAAATAGGCATCGCTAATTTTTTTATGAAACAATAAACGCATAACAAGACATGAAATGCAACTTCTTAAAAATGCCTTGATGTTTGGTTTGGTATTCTATACGGTGAATACTTTTTCACAGGTATTTCAAGCCTCTATTGGGCCTCAAATAGCTTTCGGTTCTTAGTGAGTTTGAAAAAGATGCTGCTAAAAGATTTCCCAATCAGTAAGGCATGAGGCCTCTGGTATTTTAATTCAAGCTCGTCAGTTCGTTGCCTTCCAGTATTAACCGTTTTGTATTATTCCGCTTTTGATGGATAGGGCCGTGCAGTTTTTACCATTGTACATTACCTTCATAAAAATTTTTCTGCATCACCAGCCGTCGATGGCTGGAGGTCCAGAAATTTTCCGGCAAACGCAAGGCTATGACTGTATTGTACAACCACCCCGCTGTGTATGAAGCGACCTGAAGTGCTGTTTTTCGTGGCCGCCATTGCCGGCCTCATCATTGGCAAGCTGATCAAAAATTTTAAATGGGGCATGCTGCTCGGCGTGCTGGTAGCCGCCATTTACGCTTTCACCATCCCCACCCGCAAGCGTCGTTCATGAGCCAACAAGAACCTCCACAGGCCTATTGGAGCCGCTGGTACCTGCTGGTACTACTGCTGCTGGTGCTGCAGGTGCTGGCCTATGCCTGGCTTACCCGATTGTATCACTAAGCACTTTTCGCATTCATGGCCATTATCGATTGGATTGTATTGGTACTGACGCTGGCGGCCATTGTGGCCTATGGGCTGTACAAAAGCCGCCATGAAAAGAGCATGGAAGGCTATTTTTTAAGTAGCCGCAGCATGCCCTGGTGGCTGGTGCTGCTCAGCATTATGGGCACACAGGCCAGTGCCATTACCTTTTTGAGCGCCCCCGGCCAGGCCTATACCGATGGGATGCGTTTTGTACAGTATTACTTCGGCCTGCCGCTGGCCATGATTGTCATTAGTGCGGTGTTTGTGCCCATTTACCATCGGCTGAAAGTGTACACTGCTTACGAGTACCTGGAGCAACGCTTTGACATAAAAACCCGTACGCTCAGTTCATTGCTGTTTCTCATCGGCCGTGGGCTCAGCACAGGTATCAGTATTTATGCGCCTTCTATTATCCTTTCTTCATTGCTCGGTTGGAATATTTACCTCACCAACCTGGTAATGGGCGGGCTGCTGATAGTGTACACGGTTAGTGGGGGTGCCCGGGCGGTAGCGTACACGCAGCAGTTGCAGTTTCTCATTATTATGGCAGGCATGGGCGTAGCGGCCTGGGTGGCGGTGCAGGGCTTGCCTGCCGGTATGGGCATAGCCGAGGCCATTGCTACAGGGGGCAATTTGGGTAAAATGAACGTGATCACCAGTGGCCAAACCGAGGCGGGCTTTGATTGGAAGGACCGCTACAACATGTGGAGCGGTGTGATCGGCGGCTTCTTTTTGGCCCTCAGCTACTTTGGCACCGACCAAAGCCAGGTAGGCCGCTACCTGACGGCCCGCAGCATGAAAGAAAGCCGGATTGGCCTGCTGATGAATGGCTTGGTAAAAGTGCCGATGCAGTTTGCTATTTTGCTGGTGGGCGTGCTCGTATTTGCTTTTTACCAGTTTCGCGAAGCGCCACTTTTTTTCAATCAAACCCTGGTGGCGCAGGCGCACCAAACTGCACTGCGGCCCAAGCTGGAGGCTGCCGAAGCCCGCTACCAGCAGTTGCTGCAGCAGCGCCATACGTTGCGCCAGGCGCAGTCCGTACCGGCAGGTGCCAGCGTGCAGGCAGGTGGCGTCAATGAAAGGCTACAGGCTAACTACGATAGCATACAACTACTGCGCAGCCAGTATAGCCAGCTTATACTGGCGGCGTGGGGCAGCATAGCGGCTGCACTCAATTCGCTGGCCAGTAGTACCGTGGTCGATATTCATCGGCAGCTCATTAATAAAGGATGCGACGAAAAGACCAGTTACCGCCTCAGTTGGCAATACACCCTGGGCTGGGGGCTGTTCAGCATAGCGGTGGCCATGTTTGCTACCAATATGGGCAGCCTTATTGAGGCGGTCAATATCCTTGGCTCCATTTTTTACGGTGTTATTCTGGGCATTTTCCTGGTGGCATTTTTCATTCGGTACGTCAAAGGCGATGCAGTGTTTTGGGCCGCCGTGATAGCGCAGTTGGCTGTGATTACGGTGTACAACATGCAAATCATTTCTTTCCTTTGGCTAAACGTCATTGGTGCCGGGCTGGTAGTAGCACTGGCCCTGCCCTTACAGGCGGTGCTGGGCAGGAAAGCCAGCATGACGGCGTCCAATAAGGCGTAAGCAACCCTGTGAAGCAACTGATGATTGGGTGGGCCCTGTGCTGCCTGGCAGCGTTGGGGCAAGCGCAGCAGCGTGCCCCTGGCATGCTGGTGGGCGCCGCTTTTGATAGTGTGGCCAATAAGCCGCTGCAGGGTGCCACCGTATCACTTCGTCGTGCCGATAGCAGCCGTTTTTTCAAGTCCATGGTCACCCGCGACGACGGCTATTTTGCATTCATGGCGCTGCCGTATGGCTACTATCACTTGCACATCAGCATGGTAGGTTTTGGGGCGCTTCGCATCGATAGCATTTACATCCGTGCCGAACGGTTTGATTTCAATATGGGCGACCTGCGGCTGGGCCCCAATAGCAGCGAGCTGCAAAATGTGGTGGTGTATGTAGAAAAGCCCATGCTGGAAAGCAAGGATGGGAAAGTAACCTTCAATGCAGGCGAATCGGCGCTGAGTGCGGGCAGTACCACCGCCGAGCTGCTAAAGACCCTGCCGCTGGTGAGCAATGATCCGAATGGCAAACTGCTGCTGCGTGGCAAAGAGCCCCGCATACTGATAGACGATAAGCCGGTAGACCTGAACGGGCAGCAGCTGGCCGACCTGCTGGAAAGCATGCCCGGTGGCGCTATTGAGCGGATAGAACTGATGCAAAATCCGCCGCCAGAATTTGGCACCGATGCAGGCGGTGTTATCAACATCATTACCAAAAAAGGCAAAGTGGGCCTGACCGGGCGGGTGAGCCTGAGTGCAGGTACCCGTGGCGAAGGCAATGCGGGTGCCAATATCAGCTACCGCCAGGGAAAGTGGAACCTGAATGGCGTGTTGAATGTAGGCGCATCGCAACTGCTGGGCTACAACAACAGTTATCGCCAAAATCGATTTGCTGATAGTAGCAATCAATTCAACACCGAAGGCGATTTTGACAACCGCAACCTGCGGCCCAACCTGCGCCTGCAGGCCGATGCCGACCTGAGCAAGCAGCACCAACTGAGTGCCGTGCTGCAGGCCAACGTGAATTACTTCGATAATCAATCGCAGACCGCGTTCAGCAATATCAACCGCTTCGAACAGCTCTGGCGCTACAGCCAGCGCAGTATTGCGGCCGGGGGCTATAGCAGCAATTTCAATCCGCAACTGACCTGGCAATACAAGGGCAAAAAACATGGCGAGAACCTGCGGCTGGTGACCAGCCTCAGCACCGGCCGCACCGACAATGACCGCAATTTTCTACAAGCATTTCTGGATCCCGAAACGCAGGCGCCGCTGGGGCTGGATAGCAACCAACAACAGCTCACCAATAACCGATACGTCAATACGCAGACCAGGCTCAACTACAATCGCCAATTGTTCAGCAAACAATGGATACTTAATACCGGAGCCGGCTTTTTGAGTACCCACAACGACAATGAACTGCAAAGCCGTTTTCTCGATAAAACACAGAATGCCTGGTTGCCGGCCGCCGGCTTGTCCAACTCATTCTTGTTCGATCAAGCGGTGTGGTACCTGCGGGCTGGCTTTACCTGGGCGGCTGGCAAGTGGCGCATGGTAGCCTACGTGCAGCCCGAGTGGACCCGTTTTTCGGTAAAGGACAAAACCACGCAGGCCGCCAGCGGCAATACGTTTGCAAACTGGCTACCGGGCGCCACCATTCGCCGCGACCTGAGCAAGCAAACCAATCTGAGCCTGGTGTACCGCCAAAGTATTCGCAGGCCCGGTGCCGGCGAACTGAATCCGGCCATCGACTACGGCGATCCTTACAACCTGCGGTTTGGTAATCCATCCTTGCAGCCTTCTACGGCACACCATTTCGATTTGAACCTGGGCTACAACAAAGGCAAAAGCTTTATCAATGGTTCGTTGGGTTTCAATCTCATTACCGATATCATCGCTTCCATCCGTACCCTGCAGCCCGATGGCAAGACCTATACCACCTATCAAAACATTGCCAGCCGCCGCGAGTATGAAGCCAGCTTTTGGAGCGGCTACAGCTTTTCAAAAACGGTGCGGGTAAACCTGAGTACCGGCTACACTTACATGTACTATCGCCAAAGCCTTCGGCAGCAGTTTGGCTACCGCAATGGAGGCTCGTTTTATAGTACTGTCAATTACAACCTCACGTTCAGCGGCGTGTTCAGCATGGATGGTAGCATCCGCTACAGCAATTGGGCCGATCCGCAGGGGCGCAGCCGTAGCAATGTGAATACAAACTTTGGGGTACAGCACAAGTTTTTGCAGCGGCGCCTCATTCTCAGCTTCAATGTGATCGATCCTTTTACGCCGCAGGAAAATACCAGCCAAACGGTCGGGCGCAATTTCACCCTCGATGCTTTTCGCAGCAGCCGCACCCGCAACTTCCGGTTGAGCATTGCCTGGCAGCTCAATAAAATTTTGCTGGCACCAGCACCCGTAAGGGCAGGCCGGGCCGGTGCATAAAATCCGTTTGTCGGCAATGCGCAGGCCGCTAACTTTCGGGCAAAATAGGTTGGCATGGAAAATATTGTTTCCTACGGATTAGGGCTGCTGGCAATTGCTTTGGTGCTCAGCGGTTTCGTCACTGTACAGCAGGGTTTTATTGCGGTGGTTACCATGTTTGGCAAGTATCGCCGCATCATGCGCCCGGGTCTTAATTTCAAAATTCCATTTCTGGAGCGGGTCATGCGTCGCGTCAGCATCCAAAACCGAAGTGTGGAGCTCGAGTTTCAGGCGGTGACCATGGACCAGGCCAATGTATACTTCAAAGCGATGCTGCTGTACAGTGTGCAAAATGCTGAAGAAGAAACCATCAAAAAAGTGGCTTTCAAATTCGTAAGTGATAAGGACCTGATGCAGGCGCTGGTGCGCACCATTGAAGGCAATATCCGAAGCTTTGTAGCCACCAAGCGCCAGGCCGAAATACTGGGCTTGCGCCGCGAAATAGTAGAGTATGTAAAAAGCGAAGTAGACCACTCGCTGGAAGAATGGGGCTACCACCTGCAAGATTTGCAGATCAATGATATCACCTTCGACCAGGCCATTATGGACAGCATGAGCCGCGTAGTAGCCAGCCACAACATGAAGGCGGCTGCCGAAAACGAAGGACAGGCGCTGCTCATTACCAAAACACGGGCCGCCGAAGCTGAGGGTAATGCAATCAAAATAGCGGCCGAAGCCGAACGGCAGGCAGCGCAATTGCGTGGCCAGGGCGTGGCCCTCTTCCGCCAGGAAGTAGCCAAGGGTATGAGCGAAGCTGCCGAACAGCTGAAGCAGGCCAACCTTGATACCAACGTCATCCTCTTCAGCATGTGGACCGAAGCCATCAAAAACTTTGCAGAAGCGGGCAAGGGAAATACCATCTTTTTAGATGGCAGCCCCGAGGGCATGCAAACCACCATGAAGCGCATCATGGCCATGATGCAAATGCAGCAGCACAACGACAAATAGAAAAACTGTGGCTGGCCGCTAACTGCAAAAGTTGGGTTAATAGCGCCGGCCCTGCCATGCCTGAAAAATTATTTACCGGCATTTTCGTTCGATACCAAGATCAATTCAGCCTTCATGTACTTTTTGCAAGTAGTAAGTGATACTGCACAGGCCGCGGCCCAGCAATTAGCAGCCGGTGCCAAAAGCATCAATTTGTGGGACCTGCTGGTGCA
>JALOMC010000020.1 GCA_025455665.1 Chitinophagaceae bacterium
TATGCCTTACCTCGATACCGCCACTGCCACCCTTACGGCCGATCAGGCAGCGCACCTGCTGCGCAGGGCTACTGCCGGCCCTACCAAAGCCGAAATAGCCGCCTTTACCGGCCTTACACCCGTGCAGGCATACAATCAGCTGCTGGCCAATGTGAACTACTACCCCGAGCCGGTCATCCACCTCGATAAAAATCACCCCACTTTTGGCCAGGCACTCAATAGCGCCGCTCCGTTTGATGGCGACTCCAACTTTGGACGCCTACAGTCGGTTCGCTATTGGTGGCTGGGCCTGATGGCCAACCAAAGCCGGCCACCCAGCCTGCTGGAAAAGCTGGCGCTGTTTTGGCAAAACCATTTTGTGGTGTCATCAGAAGTAGTGACGGAGTACCGCTTTGTGTGGCGCTACCTCAATTTGATCCGCGATAATTCGCTGGGCAATTTTCGCACGTTTGTAAAACAGGTGACGGTAGACCCTGCTATGCTGGAATACCTGAATGGTACCGAAAACGTAGTAGGCGCCCCCAACGAAAACTATGCCCGTGAACTGCAGGAGCTCTTTACCGTAGGTGAAAAGGATTTTTACGGCAACTACAACTATACCGAGCAGGACGTGAAAGAAGCGGCCCGGGTACTGACCGGCTGGCGCCACCACAATTATTGGTGGGGTGGTACTACCTCTATCAGCAGTTCGTTTCAGCTGAACAGGCACGATACAGGAAACAAAACCTTTTCTGCCAGGTACAACAGTACGGTCATTACCGGCAACAATACTACCAATGCCGGCAACATAGAAGTAGATGCCCTCATCAACATGCTGCTGGCACATCCGCAAACGGCCCGCTTCATTTGCCGAAAGCTGTACCGCTGGTATGTAAATCCGAATGTGACGGAAGACATTGAAAACAATGTGATTGTTCCGCTGGCCAGTTTTTTCAGCAGCCCGGCCAATAACTGGCAGATAGAACCGGTGATCCGGCGCCTGCTCACCAGCGATATCTTTTATGACATCAGCAATCGCGGTGCCATTATTAAATCGCCGCTGGAAGTAGTAGTGGGGGCCTACCGATTGTTTAACCTGCCGCCGCCTGCTGCCAGTACCGAGTGGGCGGGGGCCGAAAAATACCTGGGGGCAGTGTGGTGGCAAATGCTGTCGATGCAAATGTCGATTACTGCACAATCATCTGTGTTTGGCTATGAGCCTTACTACCTGGCTTCCCGCTCCAAGGGTTGGCTCAGTTCGGCCACGCTGGGCCTGCGGTATCAGTATGCCGATTCGCTTATCTGGCCGTGGCTGCAGGTTACGCCCAGCTATCGGCTCGGGCTCGATCTGGTAGCATGGGCCGTATCGCTACAGCCATCATTTAGCAATGTGGGTGCAGCCGCCTCCATCACTACCGAGCAAGTGCTCGAAAGCTTTTCGCAGCATTTGTTTGTCTTTCCGCTCAGCCAGGCGCAAAAAGATTTTTTGATTGATACCATCATGATGCAGGGCATCCCTCGCAGCTCCTGGATTTTTGAATGGAACCGATTTCGGCAAAACCCCAACAATACCGATAACTACAACGGAGTACGCTGGCGCCTGAGCCTGCTGATGCGCTACATGCTGCGCATGGCCGAGTTTCAGGTTTTTTAGCGCCGCCTGGTTTTCTTTTCAGCCTTTGTTATCTCATCATCCCGTCATTTGCCACGCTACATGAAACGCCGAAAATTCATCACCGCTTCTGCTCTTACCTCGCTGGCGCTGCCGCTGCGCATGAATGGCTTTGGCATGACGGCTCACAACGAGCTGAGCCCGTTGGTACAATCGCTGGGCAATACACCAGCTGCTACGGAAGATCATATCCTGGTCATCATCAACCTGGTAGGTGGCAATGATGGATTGAACACGGTGATACCGCTGTCGCAATATGGCAACTATCAAACGCTGCGCAGCAATATTGCCATTCCTGCCAATCGGGTGCTGCCGCTCACCGGTGTGGATGCTATCGGGCTGCATCCATCACTCACCGGCTTTCGCGACCTGTACAATGATGGGCTGATGAGCATCGTGCATGCGGCTGGCTACCCCAATGCCAACCAAAGCCATGCCCGCAGCTCAGATATATGGATGACCGGCGTAAGTGCCGACCAATATGCCAGTACAGGCTGGGCGGGCCGCTACCTGCAGCAGCGTTTTGCTGGCTACCCCAATGGCTACCCCAGTGCTACTATGGAAGATCCGCTGGCATTGCAAATAGGCTATACCGCTACGCCTACCCTGCAGGGCGATGGCCAAAGCACCGGCATCACCATCAACGATGCGCAGACCTTTTACCAACTGATAGGCGAGAGTACCAACCAGGCAGGGAATGATTTACCCTGCTGCGATGCCGGCGAACTGATTGCATTTGTACGCCGGCAGCAAGTGCTGGCCGTGGGCTACAGCGCCGAAATAAAAGCCGCTGCTGATACCGGCGCCAACATGGCAACCTACCCCACGCAAAACCGCCTGGCCGATCAGCTGAAAATAGTAGCCCGCCTGATACATGGTGGGCTGAAGAGCAAAATTTATTTCGTGAGCCAGGATGGCTACGATACCCACTCTACCCAGGTAGAAAGCCTGGATGTAACCACCGGCGCCCATGCCCGGCTGCTGCAAGAATTAGGCGATGCAGTAAAAGCTTTTTATGCCGACCTGGCCCTTCAAGGCAGCCGCGATCGGGTAATGAGCATGACCTTTTCAGAGTTTGGGCGGCGGGCCAATTCCAACCTGTCGAGGGGCACCGACCATGGACAGGCGGCACCACTTTTTTTGTTTGGCACCGGCTTGCAAAAGCGGCAAATAGGCATGCCGCCCGATTTGGTAGCCGATCTGCTGCCAACCAACCCGCAGCCCTGGGAAACGCAGCGGGAGATTGCTATGCAAATTGATTTCAGGCGCATTTACGCCGATGTATTGACCGATTGGTTGGGGGCCGATCAAAGTGTGGCTAATCAGGTGCTGTTTCAGCCATTTGGTACTACCTCGGTACTAAAGCCCACTATTGAAACAGCCACTACCGGCAAGTGGACGGACCGCCGCACCTGGAGTGCCGGCCGCATGCCGCTACCTGGCGAAACTGTAGTGGTAAATGCCGGGCATACGCTGGAGGTAGAAAGCAATGTGAGCGTATTCAAAATGGAAGTAGCGGGCAACGTGCAGCTGAAACCCGGTGTCAATATTCAGATTACCGGAAAGTAACCGGCGCTTACAAAAACTTGTCGCCCTTGTTGCGCTTCACTTCGGCCATGTAGTCTTTTATTTCCTGCTCTTTGTCTTTTTTGCAAATGAGCAGCACATCGTTGGTATCCACCACCACACAATCATCGAGGCCTTGCAGCACTACCAGTTTATTGTGCGGTACGTGCACCATGTTGCGGGTGGCGTCTATCACCATTACATTTTTGCCGCTCACTGCGTTTCCCAAATAGTCTTTATCCATGTTTTCGTAGGCACTGTTCCAGGTGCCCAGGTCGCTCCAGCCTATGCTGGCAGGAATAATGTGCACATTACGGGCCTTTTCCATAATGCCGTAATCGATGGATATATTGGTGCACTGCGGATAAATGGTTTCAAGCGCTGCGTATTCTTCGGGGGTATCAAAACGATCTTTTTCAGCAGCAAACACTTCATACATCTCGCCCATGTGCTCTTCAAAAGCCTTGAGCACCGTGCCGGCCTGCCACACAAAAATGCCTGCATTCCACAAAAACTCACCGCTGGCTAAAAAGGCTTTGGCCAGTTCGAGGTTCGGTTTTTCGGTAAATGTTTTTACCCGGTACACGTGCTCTTCCACGGCTTCGGGCTCGTACTGTATATAGCCGTAGCCGGTATTGGGGTAGGTGGGTGTAATACCCAGGGTTACCATGGCCTGGTGCCGTTCGGCAAACTGCATAGCCTGCTGGCAAATGCCGGCAAAACCTGCCTGATCCAGTACCAGATGATCGCTGGGCGATACAATGAAACTGGCGCCCGGGTCACGCTTCAGCAGCTTGAACGCCATGTAGGCTACACAGGGGGCGGTGCTCTTGCGGCTGGGTTCTTTCAATATGTTTTCTTCGGGCAGGTCGGGTAGCTGCTGCCGTACCAGCGGGGCATATTCTTCAAAGGTGATAATGAAGATGTTGTTGACCGGTATGAAGGAAGCGTAGCGCTGAAAAGTAGACTGCAGCAGGGTTTGGCCGGTATTCAGCACATCCAGGAACTGCTTGGGCAATCGGTTGCGGCTCATGGGCCAAAAGCGGCTGCCAATGCCGCCAGCCATGATGGCCACATATTGATGGTTATTCATGTAGTGAGTGGTTTGTGTACCTCGTTGGGCCCGTCAGATCAGTCCTTCTTTTACCAGGTCGTGCAAATGTAGGATTCCCACATATTGGTTGTGGTGGGCTACCAGCAGGTGGGTAATGTTGTGTTGGCGCAGCAAATCGAGGGCATGTACTGCCAGCGCATCGGGGGCAATGGTTTTAGGTTGGGTACTGGCCAGGTCGGCGGCTTTTACACCTGCTATGGGTTGGCGCCGCTCCAGCATACGGCGCAGGTCGCCGTCGGTAATGATGCCGTATACTGTGCCGTCGGCATTCACCACGGCTGTGGCACCCAGCCGCTTCTGGGTCATTTCTATCACGGTTTCGGGCAGCGGCGTTTCCGGGCTCACCGTTGGCACCGGGTTGTCGGCTATCAGGTCGGCCACCCGCAGGTACAGCTTTTTGCCCAGGGTGCCGCCCGGGTGAAAGCGGGCAAAATCATCGCCGGTAAAGCCATTCATTTCCATGAGGCACACGGCCAGGGCATCGCCCATTACCATTTGGGCCGTGGTGCTGCTGGTGGGCGCCAGGTTATTGGGGCAGGCTTCGGCCGTCACGGTGGTATTCAGTACATGGTCGGCGTGCCGGGCCAGGTAGCTGTCGGTATTGCCTACCATGCCTATCAGCGGGTTGCCAAAGTTTTTGATGAGGGGTACCAGCACCTTTATTTCGGGGCTGTTGCCGCTTTTGCTGATCACCATTACCACATCCTGCTCGGTTATCATGCCCAAATCGCCATGGATGGCATCGGCCGCATGCATGTACAGGCTGGGTGTGCCGGTGCTGTTGAGCGTCGCTACTATTTTCTGGGCAATGATGGCGCTTTTGCCAATGCCGCTTACCACCAGGCGGCCCTTGCTTTGGTGTACCAGTTGCGCCACCTGTACAAAAGCGTCATTTACAAATGGGGCCAGCCCCTCTATACTGCGGGCCTCCAGCTCTATGGTGCGCAAGGCAATCGCCTTCAAATCTTGCTGTTGCATGCGGCGCAAAGGTAGCCGAAACCGCGGGCATGCGCAGCGGGCCGCCGCCGCAGGTGACAGCGGTGTGTTGGCCAGCCGGCCCTGCCTATCCTTTAACAATACCTAAGCGAAAGGCCCGAAAAGGGCAGGGCATAAAAAATTAACTTCGCCGTCCTTTCTACCAAAGGCACCCATTCGGCGCCATTTACATGGCAGCGAACCTTGTGCACACACTTTCTGTACTCTTTTGCTGATTGGCTGGTGCAGCTGGCAAAAAAGAAGTACCTTTTAAGACCCTATCTGGCAATCATGCCCGATAGCAAATGGCAAACAATGGCAAAAACAGTGGCAAAAAAGGCGGCACCGACCGCCAAGGCAAGTGGTACCAAAAAGACTGCTGCACCCGCAGCCGGTAAAAATACCTCCCGCAAAAGCAATACCCCCCGGGCAGCATCCCGCCTGAACGGCATTCCCTCCGAAAAGGAGCTGGCTGCCCGCCTGCATGAGCATTTTGGGTTTGATGGCTTTAAGGGCAAGCAACTGGAAGCCATTCAAAGCCTGATGAGCGGCCGCGATACTTTTATCATTATGCCTACGGGCGGTGGCAAAAGCCTGTGCTACCAACTGCCCGCCCTGATGAGCGAAGGCGTTGCCATCATTGTAAGCCCGCTGATAGCGCTGATGAAAAACCAGGTAGACCTGGTGCGGGGCTATAGCAGCAACGATAATATTGCCCACTTTTTGAACAGCACGCTGAACAAAACCCAGCAGCGGGAGGTGAAGGACGACCTGACCGAGGGCCGCACCAAAATGCTGTATGTAGCCCCCGAAACGCTGACCAAACAAGACAATCTCGATTTCTTCCGCGACCTGCCGATTTCTTTTTTCGCAGTAGATGAGGCCCACTGTATTTCGGAATGGGGCCACGACTTCAGGCCCGAATACCGCCGCCTGCGGGATATGATGGACCAGATAAATGAAGCAGTACCTGTAATAGCGCTGACGGCTACCGCTACGCCCAAAGTGCAAAGCGACATTGTAAAAAACCTGGGCCTGCGAGAGCCCAATATTTTCATCAGCAGCTTCAACCGGCAAAACCTGTACTACGAAGTGGTGCCCAAAGTGAAGAAGGAGCAAACCATTCGCAACATCGTCAAGTTCATTTCGCAAAACCGGGGTAAGAGCGGCATCATTTACACCCTCAACCGCAAAACCACCGAGGAGCTGGCCGAAATATTGGCAGCCAACAACATCAAAGCCGTGGCCTACCATGCCGGGCTTGATGCCAAAATACGGGCGGAGCGGCAAGACAAATTTTTGAACGAAGATGTGCAGGTGATTGTAGCCACCATCGCCTTCGGCATGGGCATCGATAAGCCAGATATCAGGTTTGTCATCCATTTCAACATTCCTAAGAGCATTGAAAACTACTACCAGGAAACGGGCCGTGCCGGCCGCGATGGGTTGGAAGGCAAGTGCCTGCTGTATTACTCGCACAGCGATGTGGCCAAGCTGGAACACCTGATGCGGGATAAGCCACTGAGCGAACGCGAAGTGGGTGCACAGCTGATTAATGAAACAGTGGCGTTTGCTGAAAGCAATGTATGCCGCCGCAAAATACTGCTGCACTACTTTGGCGAAGAGTGGGATACAAAAGGATGCGCCGGCACTGGCGGTTGCGATAACTGCAAACCCAAAGACACCATTGAAGCAAAAGACAATGCGGTAAAAGTGCTACAGGTAGTGGCTGCCCTCGACGAGCACTTCAATATCGACTATGTCATCAATGTTTTGATGGGCAACCCCATACCACAGGTAAAAATGTTCAGGCACGACGTGCTGAAAGTGTTTGGCATCGGCAAAGACCAGCAAGCCTATTACTGGAACAGTTTGATTCGGCAGTTGCTGCTAGATGGCATCATCCGAAAAGACATTGAAGAGTATGGCCTGCTGAAATTTACCGACAAGGGTCGTGCTTTCCTCAAAAAGCCAACCTCGTTCAAGATTGTACTGAATAATTTGTTTGAGGATGCCAACGAAGATGATGGCGACTATGACACCGACGGCGCTGGTGGCAATGCAGCAGCTGATGAGAAGCTGTTTGAAATGCTGAAAGAGCTGCGCCAACGCGAAGCCAAAAAGCGTAGCCTGCCGCCATTTGTTATCTTTTTAGAAAATAGCCTGCAGGACATGGCCACCATGTACCCCACCAGCATGGAAGAACTGGAGAAGATACAAGGTGTAAGCAAGGGAAAGGCTATTAAGTTTGGTAAACCTTTTGTAGAACTCATCAGTCAGTACGTGGCCGATAACGACATCACCAAGCCTGAAGACTTTGTGATGAAGAGCGTGGTAAACAAGAGTAGCAACAAAGTGTACATTATCCAGAACATCGATAAGAAGATTCCGCTGGAAACCATTGCCAAAAACAAAGGCCTGCGGCTGGACGAATTGCTGGAAGAAATGGAAACGATTGCTGCCAGCGGCACACGCCTCAATCTGGACTACGCCATTCAGGAAATGCTGGATGAGGGCGATCAGGAAGAAATCATCGAATACTTTAAAGGTTGCGAAACATCGAGCCTGGAAGTAGCCCAAAAAGAACTGGCCGATCTCAGCCTCGATTGGGAGCAATTGAAAATAATGCGCATCAAGTTTTTGAGTGTGTACGGCAACTAGGTGACCAGTACTGGTTGCATTAAAAAAGGAAACCAAGCTGTATAGCAGTGGTTTCCTTTTTTTGATTCGTCGCTCAAGCCATTAGGCTCAATCATGTTATTGTTTTTGCAACCGTACGGCAGCAGGCATCTTCCTCAGGTGTGCAGATTTTTATAGTAGTACGCAATGGCTTCGCCAAGGCTGGAAACATGCAGCTTTTCGTATATCCGTTTGCAATGCGCATTTACGGTATGAAAGCTGAGAAACAGTTTATCGGCAACCATTTTATAGCTGTGTCCTTCGGCCAGTAGTTGCAACACTTGTGTTTCTCGTTCGCTCAGCGGATTGTTGCGGCTGGGCCTGAAGTGCTCCAGCACTTTTAGGGCAATGCCAGGATTCATGACGGCTCCGCCTTCGTGCACCTCTTGTATCGATTGCAGAATGCGCAAGGGGGGATCCTTTTTCAGGATATAGCCGCTGGCGCCGTTCTTGATGCATTCAAAAACTTTCTCGTTGTCGTCGAACACGGTTTGCATCAGCACCTTGATAGCCGGGTGCGATTTGCGAATACGCTTCAACCCTTCAATGCCATCGGCTTCGGGCATATTAATGTCCATCAGCACCACATCGGGGTGGGTGCCCAGCATATCGCTTTCCGCCGTCAGGCAGTTGCTGGCTTCACCGGCGTACTCCATTTCGGGGCTCATTTCCAGCAGTGCCTTCAGGCTGTCGCGGCGGGCAGCATTGTCGTCATACACAAATACACGAATTCCCATTGATATAAAAGTAGTATGCAGCTATGGGCTGTACCATACCTAATTTTTGGTAAAGTACCGCGGCTTTTTTTTTCAGCAAGGCCAACCTGTAATTTTAGTGCTTATGAGGCGATGGTTAGTCGGCTTTCTGATGAGTTGGTGGGCGATGCTGCCCGCAGGCGATGCCCGTGCGCAATCGGTAGCCGAGATAGATTCGGCCATGGCCAGCCTGGCGCAAGCGGGGTCCGATTCGGCCTATATACGTACTTGCTTTTTTGTGGCCGATGCCTACATGGATGCCGACCAGTATGATAGTGCGCAAATCTGGCTGAACAAGATTCATGAGCGGCTACCTATCAAAAAGGCCTCGCTTTTCAACTACTATCTGCTGAGCCGGCAGGCCGAAGTATACTACTACAATAACCTGCAGCAATTGGGCCTGCAAGAAAGCCTGCGGGCACTGGATAGAGCAGAGCAAATGGGCGATAGTTTGCTGATAGCTGACGGTTGCAATTTTGTGGGCCTTTTTCTGATGAATATGGATAGCGTGGCCAAGGCAGTGCCTTATTTCTACAAAGGACTTTCTTGCATGCAAAAGCCCCCTTATTCCGATCAGTATTTCAATCTGACCTATCCGCACCACCTGTATGGCAATTTGGCCGAGGCTTACCTGAAGCTATCAAAGCCAGACAGTTCCAGTTACGCCTCCTATCAGTCGCTGGCGCAAGCTGCAGCCATTGGCCGCGACCGGGGTATGGCCATCGCACATGCTAATTTGGGCGAAATTTTTTTGAAGAAAGGCCTGCCAGACTCCGCCCGGCAGCATTTTCAACAAGCAGTTGGCATAGCGGGCAGGTCCGAAGATTTTGATGTGGAGCAAATGGCATACGGCGGTTTGGGTCGGGCCTTTTTGTTGCAAGGTGATTTTGCCAAGGCACGTCAGCAATTCGATTCGGGCATGGCAGTCATGGTAAGGTTTCCACAGCTCAATCGTTTTTTCGCTCTGCAGTTTTTGAATGCAGTAGCAAAAGCATACCGGCAAATGAACGACCGCGAAGGATTGGCCGTAGTGCTTGAAAAAATCAACACATTGCAAGCTGAAGCGCTGCAGGGTACAAACCAGCAACTGCAGATAATACTAAACGCCAGCATCGACAATGAGAAACGACTACTGAGTATGGAGGTAAGCGAGGCAAGACAGGCGCAGAAATTGGCCAATAGTCGTTTTGCTATTACACTTACTTCCATGGCGTTGTTGGGTTTTGTGTTTTTGCTGTATTACTATTATCAAAAGCAGCGCAATGCTATGAACCGCATCCGGCAAAAAATAAGTCAGGACCTGCACGATGATATTGGTGCCTCGCTTAGCAGCTTGCAGATTTATGGCACCATTGCCCGACAAACCATGCAGGCCGAGCCCGAAAAAGCTGCTGCCATGATTGATAAAATCGTAGGCCAGTCGAATGAGCTGATGGACAACATGAGCGACATTGTGTGGAGTATGCAGCCTGCGGGTGAGCAAACGGCATCGCTGCAAAGCCGGATAAAAAACTACGGAGCCGAGCTGCTGCACAACAAAGACATTGCTTTTGAATATCACATTTTGCCGGAAGCCGAGAAAAGCCTTGAGCACTTACTGGCCCGGAAAAATATTTTGCTGATTGTGAAAGAAGCCATCAACAACATTGCCAAGTACAGCCAGGCCACTGCGGCGCAGGTACAGCTTAGCATCAGTGGTACGGAGCTGATAGTAGACATAAGCGACAATGGCATTGGTTTTGACAGCAGCAATGAAAACGTTGATGGCAACGGCCTGCGCAATATGCGGCACCGTACCGAAGAACTGCTGGGGCAAATGCAGCTTCGAACAGGCGTAGGCATGGGTACACATATAAATGTGCGGGTACCGCTCACAAGTTTGGGCCGCAAATCGGCTATTTGGTAGGCCGACCTGCTGCGCCAGCTGTTTATTTTTGTGGCTACTATGAAAAAGCGATTGGCAGGAATGATGCTGGCAGGCTGTATGCTGGCACTGATATCGGCGGCACAGCAACCCGTGATTTCCAGCATGGGTGTGGGTGAGCTTCGCATTCTTCAAACGCAGCAGCAGGTAGAAAAGCTGCTGGGTAAAAAGCTGTCTATTCGAAGCAAGCAGGCCAACGAGCGGGGTATAGATACGGTGTGGACTGAGTACCTGGGTATGCGCTTGCAACTGGTATTCTCCTACTACACCATGATGGATGACGACCTGCCTTCGCCCAAACTATACAGCATTTATACCGATGCAGCTGGCGCAAAAACACGAAGTGGCATCGCACCGGGCGACGATAAGTTTGACATCATCAAAAAACTCGATGGCCGCCGGCTGACCATTGGGCCCGATTGGCAAAAGGAGGCCTTGCCCGACAAGCAGCGCTACAGCGTGGTCAGGCTTTCTGATTACGACAACAGTACTTTTCTCAACTTTTACTTTGTCGATAATAAGTTGGTAGCTTTTGAAGTAGGGGTAGAAGAAGGCTGTTGACAGCCAGAATCACAACGCATCATCTGCCTGCGTGGCCGCCTGGCGCCTTTCAGCATGGTGGCGCTCCATATCTATGATCCAGTCTTTTCGGCGTAGTTCAAAGTTGGTACCCAGGTAAAGGCGTCGCACTTGTTCATCGTCGGCCAGTTCGGGGGCTGTACCGTGCTTGAAAATTTTACCATCTATCAGCAGATAGGCACGGTCGCAAATACTGAGCGTTTCGTTTACGTTATGGTCAGTGATGAGGATGCCAATGTTGCGATACTTTAGCTTGGCCACCACGGTTTGAATATCTTCTACCGCAATGGGATCGACACCAGCAAATGGTTCATCCAGCAAAATGAATTTTGGGTCTACCGCCAGGGCCCGGGCTATTTCAGTACGCCGGCGTTCGCCACCACTCAGGCTGTCGCCATTGTTTTTGCGTACATGGTGCAGGTTAAACTCGGTCAGCAGTTCTTCTACCTTTTGCTGGCGTTGGCTTTTTTTCATGTTGGTCATTTCCAGCACGGCCATAATGTTGTCTTCTACGGTCAGTTTCCGAAACACACTGGCTTCTTGCGGTAGGTAGCCAATGCCCATTTGGGCCCGCTTGTACATGGGCAGCCTTGTAATGTCGGTATCATTCAGGTACACCTGCCCTTCGTCGGGCCTGATGAGGCCTACCACCATGTAAAAATTAGTGGTTTTGCCAGCGCCGTTGGGCCCCAGCAGGCCTACTATTTCCCCCTGGGTCACGTTTACCGATACATGATCTACCACGGTGCGGCCGCTGTAGGTCTTTACCAATTGCTCTGTACGAATGCTGAGTTGCAAATGCCGGATGTTTTAGCAAATGTATAGGCTGCGGCGGCACGGTGCCGGTGCCGAAATCTTAAATATGCCACCCTGCTGGGGGAGGTGGCCAATAGCCGGCCTGCCCACCAGTACCTTGAAAGCGAAGCCCTTGCGTTCCACAGTTTTTGCTGAAACCGGCCGCCGGGCCTAAGTTTGCGCCTGCAAAAGCTTTTGGCTTCCCTGCATCCGGCAGGGAAGGCATGTATAAGCAGATGCCCCACACCAAAGCAAGGCACCCGGCAGCTGCCGGCACCCAACAAGAAAAACAAGCACATGAAAGTAACCGAACACGTAGCCCGGGCCAACGGCAGCACGCTGGTGAGCTTCGAAGTTTTGCCGCCATTAAAAGGTAAAACCATCCAAACCCTGTACGAGCACCTCGATCCGCTGATGGAGTTCAACCCGCCATGGATCAATGTGACTTACCACCGTGCCGAAACCATGTTTAAAAAGAAGGCCGATGGCAACTTTGAAAAAGTAGAGGTACGCAAGCGCCCCGGCACCGTAGGCATTTGTGCGGCCCTGCGCAACCACTACAATGTAGATGCCGTGCCGCATTTGATTTGTGGGGGTTTTAGCAAGCAGGAAACAGAGAACGCTCTCATCGATCTGCACTTTTTAGGCATCGACAACGTGCTGGTACTGCGTGGCGACGCCGAGAAAAACGAGCCCAGCTTTGTGCCCCACGCCGATGGCCACCAGCACGCTACCGACCTGCTGAAGCAAGTGGTAGACCTGAACCATGGCCTGTATCTGGAAAGCGACATCCAAAATGGCGGCAAAACCAACTTCTGTATTGGCGTAGCCGGCTACCCCGAAAAGCACTTTGAGGCACCGAACCTGGAAATAGACCTGCAGTACCTGAAGGAAAAGGTAGATGGTGGTGCTGACTACATTATGACCCAGATGTTTTTCGACAATCAAAAGTTTTTTGAGTTTGAAAAAGCCTGCCGGGCTTGCGGCATCAATGTGCCGATCATTCCGGGTCTGAAGCCGCTGACCACCAAGAAACAATTGACCGTGCTACCCCGTATTTTTCATGTGGATATACCTACAGAGCTGAGCCTGGCAGTGATGAAATGCAAGAGCGACGCTGAAGTAGAACAAATTGGTACCGAGTGGCTGATACAGCAGTCGAAGGAGCTGAAGGCACACGGCGTGCCGGTGCTACACTACTACACCTTGGGCAAGCCCCGGGTCATTTGGAATGTGGTGAAGGAAATTTCTTAAGTGGCCTGAGGCCATGCCATGAAAGAAAAAAGCGGCTCCTTTTCGGGAGCCGCTTTTTTTAGTTTTTGCTGGTGCAAAACACAAAAGGCTTGTCGCAATCGTGCTGTCGCAAATGCTCTAGCACTTTAGATGGCTTGGTGATAAGCCGGTAGCGGTTGAGATCGATGATTTCGACGGCGTGGCAGCGGGCGGCCGGTTCAATGGCGGCCAGCACCAATTGCTCCAACTCACGGGCCGCTGCTTCCAGCATCTCGGCGTCGTCGTGCTCTTTCCGCACTACGTATAGGTCGGTTTTCACTCGCTGCGGCATAAAAAAAGGCTTCTGATGGATGGATGAAAGGGCCGTGCGGGCCACAGTGGCAAGATGGCTAGTAACCAACCATGCCGGCTTTTTGCGGACACCCGCAGCCTTTGCTGCTGCGGGCACTGCCGCTGCACGCAGCCAACCCTATCAACAACACTACAAACAGCATCCATTTCATTTTGTTGGTCATAGCACAATTTTTTACGGATTTTGCGGCACGGCCGCTATACTGCTAAACGCTAAAGTCAGCATTTTTCATACTCGGGCCGAAAAAAAAGAAGATACAATGGCCGAAATGCCGCACATATTGGTAGCTCCGCTAGACTGGGGCCTGGGCCATGCCACCCGCTGTATACCCCTGGTGCGGGGCTTGCTGGCTGCCGGCGCCCGGGTAACGCTGGCTGCCGAGGGGTCACAGGCTGCGCTGCTGCAGGCCGAGTTTCCGCAGCTACCCCTGCTGCCACTGCCAGGGTACCGCATCCGCTTCAGCCGCTACTTTAACCTGGCTACTATACTGGCCCAAACCCCCCGCTTGCAGCGCTGTATAGCGGCCGAGCACCAATGGCTGCAAGGGCAGCAGGCGCAGCACCATTTTGATGCGGTGATTAGCGACAATCGCTACGGCCTGTGGACGCCGCATTGCCCCAGTATACTGCTGACGCACCAGCTGCAGCCTGCTATGCCCTGGGGGCTGGGCTGGGCACAGGCGCAGGCACGCCGCCGCTTTTACAACTGGATAGAAAACTTTGATGCCTGCTGGGTACCCGATGTGGCCGATGCTACCTACAACCTGAGCGGCCTGCTGGGCCACCCGCCCGAACTGCCCAACCTGCCGGTGCACTACATAGGCCCCCTTAGCCGGCTGGAGCCACCCGCCCGGCTGCCAGCCAAAAAGTATACGCTGCTGATGCTACTATCGGGGCCGGAGCCGCAGCGTAGCCTGCTGGAGCAACGCCTGCTGGCACAGGCCGAAAAGGTAGAAGGCACCCACCTGCTGGTAAGGGGCCTGCCGGCCACACCAGGCGCACAGCTGGCCGTGCCGCACAATGTGGTGGCCATACCCCATATGGCACCTGCTATGCTGGCCGATGCGATGCTATCGGCCGAGTATGTGCTGAGCAGAGGGGGCTATAGCACCCTGATGGATGTGGCCAGGCTGGGTGGACGCAACATAATAGTACCAACACCGGGCCAAACCGAACAGTACTACCTGGCCCAACGCTGGCAAGCGGCCGGCATGGCGGTGGCCGGCCGGCAGCGGGGGCTGCGGCTGGCCAGGCTGCTGGCCCTGGCCCAACAGCATGCCTACCCGCCGCCAAGCTGGCCCACGGCAGCGCCACTGCAGCCCTGGCTGCTACAGTGGCTGAATAGCCTGACTGGCCGGTAGCCGTGCTTACCTGCGCCGGGCCCTTACTTTTGCCAGCCCGCCACCGGCGGATACCTCACCGGGCATGATCAAAACATCTTCTGGAAAAGCGCACCTGGCTGTACTGGCTGCCAACCTGCTGTTTGGTATCAACTTTAGCATGGTAAAGGTGCTGACGCCGGCGCTGATGAGCAGCTATGCGCTGAATGTGGTGCGGATAGTGATCAGCGTGGGGCTGTTTTGGGGTCTGTACCTGCTGCGGCCCTCGCAGGCCGGCATCGACCGGAAAGATGTGCCCCGCTTTTTGCTGTGTGCTGTTACGGGGGTGGCTATTAATCAAATTTTGTTTATCAAGGGACTGTCGCTGACGAGCACCATACACGGCTCGCTGCTGATATTGGGCACCCCCATTTTTATAACCGCAGCGGCGGCCTGG
>JALOMC010000249.1 GCA_025455665.1 Chitinophagaceae bacterium
GTTTGCAAAAGAAACGGCGACACCCGTCTTTATCATTGGCCACATCACCAAAGATGGAAACATAGCCGGCCCCAAAATACTGGAGCACATGGTAGATACGGTGCTGCAGTTTGAAGGCGACAGACACTATACTTATCGCATTCTTCGCACACTCAAAAATCGTTTCGGCTCTACCTCCGAGCTGGGCATTTACGAAATGACCGAAGCCGGCATGCGAGCCGTGAGTAATCCCAGCGAAATTTTGATTTCGCAAAAAGACGACCAGTTGAGCGGCAGCGCCATAGCCGCCACCATGGAAGGGATGCGCCCCCTGCTGATAGAGGTACAGGCCCTGGTAACGCAAAGTGTATATGGCACCCCCCAGCGAACTGTGAGCGGGTTTGATTTGCGCCGCCTGCAGCTATTGCTGGCAGTGCTGGAAAAGCGAGGTGGATTTCAATTTGGTACCAAAGATGTATTTCTGAACCTGGCTGGCGGCCTGCGGGTAGAAGACCCGAGCATTGACCTGGCCGTAGTAGTAGCCTTGCTCAGCAGCTACGATGATTTGCCCTTGCCTGCGCACATTTGTTTTGCCGGCGAGGTGGGGCTGAATGGCGAAGTGAGAGCCGTCAACCGCATCGACCAGCGCATTAGCGAAGCAGCCCGTCTTGGGTTCGAAAAAATATTCATTAGCCGCTACCATGCAAAAGCCTTGGGTAAAAACCAACCGATAGAGGTGGTGACCGCTGGCAGGGTAGACGAGGTATACCGGGCTATTTTCTAACGCCGGCGCTTGTGCAGCTGGCCTATTTGGTGTAGCTTACCACTTACTTCACGCACATTGCCATGCGCCTGCTACGCCCCTACGCCGAAGGTATCGTCCGCTTGTTTTATCCGCTGCTGTGCAAAGCATGCGGTAATGAAGTGTTTAGTGCCGATAACCAACTTTGCTGGCAATGCCACGAAGCCTTGCCGTACACCGGCTTTGAAGCACATACCGACAATCCGGTACGCCATTTGTTTACTGGCCGCTTGCACCTGGAGCAGGCCTTTTCGCTACTATACTTCAGCAAAGACAGCATTACCCAGGCCATTATTCACCGGTTTAAATACCAGGGCGAACAAGAACTGGCACGCCACATGGGCCGCTTGATGGCGCAGCGCATGCTGCTGCACCCGCACTGGCAACAAATAAATGCATTGGTACCACTGCCGCTGAACAAGCGAAAGCTAAAGCAACGCGGATACAACCAGGCGCAGCTGCTGGCCGAAGGTATGAGCCAGGTAATGCAGGTGCCAGTGCACAATACAGCCGTACTACGCACCCGCTATACCGAAACACAAACCCGCAAAACCCGCCTGCAGCGCTGGCTGAATGTGGAGCATGTATTTGACATAGAACAGCAACACAACCTGCACCAGCAACATGTGGTATTGGTAGACGATGTAATTACCACTGGTGCCACCATGGATGCCATGGGTGCCGTGCTGCAGCGGGTACCCGGGCTGCGGCTATCGCTGGCTAGCCTGGCATATGCATCCCGCATTTAGCAGGGCTGCCTGGGGTACAGGTATTTGCTGTTTTGGGGCTATGTTTGGTGTGCCGAAGCCAACGTGCCGAACCGATTTTTATGAAAAACCGTGTACTGATTTTACTACTCGCCTGCGTGGCTGCCTGGGCCTGCGGCAAAAAGGATCTCATCACCTCGGCCGATGCCAAACTCCGATATCCCACAGACATCGTCAGCTTTGATACGGTGTTTACCACCCGCGGTTCCGTTACTCAATCTTTCACAATCGTTAATGAAAACGACCAGCCGTTACAACTCAGCAGCATCCGGCTGATGGGCGGTGCGGCTTCTGCGTTCAGCATCAATGTAAATGGTAGCCCCGGTAGCAGCTTTAGCAACCTGACCGTGCGGGCCAACGACAGCATTTATGTATTTGTAAAAGTGACGATTGACCCCAACAGCAACCAACAACCCTTCTTGGTACGCGACAGCATTCAACTGCAGTACAATGGCAACAGTAAATTTGTACAACTGCAGGCCTATGGCCAGAATGCCCGATTCATTAACGGTGGCCGTATAAGCAGTAATACAACCTGGAACAATCAACTGCCGTACGTGATACTGCGACCACTGGTGGTAGATGCGGGTGCCACGCTCAGTATTGAAGCAGGCACCAAAGTTTACCTTAATGCCAATGCACCGCTGATAGTAAACGGCACCCTGAAAGCAAATGGAGGAGTAGCCGAAGCCGATCGCATTGTATTCAGAAGCGAACGACTGGACGCCGACTTTAAGGAACTGCCGGGCACCTGGCCTGGTCTCATATTTACCAACAATAGTTTGCAAAACGAACTGCGCTATTGCAGTATTTTGAATGCATACCAGGGAGTGGTAGCACAAGGAAATGCGGACGCTGTGCCGGCGAAAATCCGTATGCTCGGTTGCATCATTGATAATTGCTACGATGTAGGCCTGTATGCCATCAATACATCGGTACTGGCGCAAAACTGCCAGATAACCCAGGTAGGCAATGAAGCACAACCCGGTGTGGGTGGCAGCAATGTGCTGATTACCGGTGGCGGCAGCTACCAGTTTACGCATTGTACCATGGCTACATTTGCCAACTTTTTTCAAACACACAAGCAACCTGTGCTGTATGCCGGCAACGCAGCCAATGCTGGCAGTTTGCCGCTGCAGCTACATCTGGACAATTGCATTGTGCACGGCCAGGGTGGACTGCCCGAAAATGAAATTGTAACTGCCAAAAGCGGAAATGCCAGCTTTGTGGTCAACCTGCGGCATGTGCTTTTCAAAGCGAAAACGGACCCTGCCAATGCCAGCCTTACCGCTGTCATTCGCAATGCCGATCCGGTTTTTGATACGATCAATGTGAGCCGTCGATTGTTCAACTGGCGCCTGCGAGACACCTCGCCTGCCCGCAACGCCGGTAGCAGCACCGGACCGGCCACCGATCTGGAAGGACGCCCCCGCCCTTCAGGGCCTGCAGCCGACCTCGGCGCCTACGAATACCAGCAATAGGTGCAACCATTTTTGGCGTCTGTTTGTTAGCAAGCGGACAATTGTATAAAAAACATAAACACCCTGTATGAAGTACCTAGCCATTGTGATGACGCTGGCCCTGATGGCATTTATGCCCGCAGCCAAAAACAGCATCCACCAGTTCAAAGTAGAGAGCATTGACGGCGGCTCCATTGATTTTTCAAAGTTCAAGGGCAAAAAAGTGTTGGTAGTAAATACCGCCTCAGCCTGTGGCTACACCTACCAGTACGAAGGACTGGAAAAGCTGTACAACCAGTACAAAAACAAATTGGTGATTGTGGGCTTTCCGGCCAACAACTTTGGTGGCCAGGAGCCGGGCAGCAATGCTGAGATCAAGCAATTTTGCTCGGGTAAATACAACGTCACTTTTCCGATGGCAGCCAAAGTGAGCGTAAAAGGCGGCGATATGTCCCCCGTGTTTAAATGGCTGACACAGAAAACCGAAAACGGCGTATTGGATGCCAACATTGGCTGGAACTTCAACAAGTTTCTACTGGACGAAAACGGCCAGCTTATTCAGCATTTTGCCAGCCGGGTAGAGCCCACCGACGAAGCCATTACCAAATACCTCAAGTAATAACGCCCTTTCGGGACGAGTGCTTTTGGAGCTACCGTTGCTGGTAGCTCTTTTTTTGTGCCCCCCAGGTGTACCTTTAGCCATTATTGTGATGAGCGTATGAAAAAATTGCTGGCCACCTGTCTTGTCTTCCTGCAGTTATCTGGCATTTCGCAAACAAACATGCCCACCCCCGATCAACTCTACAGCGACCTGTTTGTACAGGTGCAGCTGCAGCGCATTTTTCCTGATGGAAAAACCTTTGCAGACTGTACCCCCAAGCGACCGGTAAAAGACATTATGTACGACTACGGCTTGCAGAAAGGCCCCGGCATGAACCTGCGCCAGTTTGTACTGAATAATTTTGAACTGCCCACAGCGCCAGCTGCCAGCTACAGCAGCACTGAGAAAGATGTGGTCAAACACATCCACCAATTGTGGGCGGTACTAAAGCGACAGCCCGATGCGGCCAAAGCCGGCAGTTCACTGCTGCCACTGCCACATCCTTACATCGTACCGGGTGGCCGCTTCCGTGAAATCTATTATTGGGATTCCTACTTCACCATGCTGGGGCTGAAGGAGAGCGGCGAAGTAGCGACCATTCGCCACATGATTGATAACTTTTCGTATCTCATTCAAACCATTGGCCACATCCCCAATGGCAATCGTAG
>JALOMC010000250.1 GCA_025455665.1 Chitinophagaceae bacterium
GCCTGTTTTGGCCAGGCTACCATACAGCATTATTTCGATGGCCTGCACCTGGGCCAATAGCTGCCGCTGCCTTAGGCTGTGTAGCAGGCGCTGCGCAGCCCGCCACGGCCCCAGGGTGTGGCTACTACTGGGGCCCACCCCTATTTTAAACATATCGAATACCGAAATAGCTTCGTGCGGCATGGCAAGCAATGGTTGATGATGACCCAAAAATAAATGGCATGCCGGGTGCATGCCATTCATAATTTATTCGCCTGGGATTTAAGCTTAGTTAAAGAAGTCAACCAGCTCTATTTCGAAATATAGTGGCAGATTAGGCTTGATGATAGAGGTAGTATCACCACTGCCTTTGCAGCCGTATCCCAGTGCACTTGGTATCAATAGTTTGATGGCGCCACCTTTACCGATCAGCGGAATGCCAAGTTTCCAGCCCTCGATCAAGCCGTTGAGCTGAAAACCAGTTCGGCCAGGATTGGTTTGTTGGTCAAAAACCCGACCGTCGAGCAGGGTACCCTTATAAGTCACATATACGATGCTGTTGACCGTAGGCCGGCCGATAGCACCTGGCCGAATAATTTCATAGTACAACCCTGCACTGGTGCGGGTAGCATTGATGCCATTGGCCGTGGCAAATGCCTTGATGGCGGGCTCTTCTACCGCTACATCCTGCGGGGTACAAGTACTGGTACTATCTTTTGTACAACCTGCAAACAAAAAGGCCCAGGTACCAAACAATGCCAGCATTGCACTGGCTTTCCATGCTTTAGTCTTCATTTGTTTTGTTTTCTGTTTCATGATCTGCTGCGGGTGCCGGCTCCTTTGTTTTGCGCTGCTTTTCCAGTAGTTCCAGGTAGCGCTGCTCTTGCTGGTCCCATTGGTGTTTTTTTGAAAACACCGCAACGAACACGGCAATGATGACCACCGCCACATACAGCACCACGGGGTTAAACTGGCTATTGGCAATCATATCGGCCCGCTTGTACCAACCCGAAAAAAAGTTGGTAAGAATAACAGCGCCCATGACCAGGCCGAGTGGCAGCCCCACCCCCAACTGGTACAACAGTTTTTTTTGCCGGTCGCGGTTTTGGCGCCAGTACTCAATAAACTGTTCTTCGCGGGGGCTTAGCATTTGGGGCAAATGTAATGGTTTAGCCCACCGAACTGCCGGCGGCAGGCGCCGGCAAGCCCGCTTCAAATCAATTTTAAGAAATGGTTTTGCCAGCTTATTTTGCACGGGCCGGCGGGTTTTCGGCGGCGGCTTTCTGCTACCTTCGCTCATTCATTTTTAGCAAGCACTCTTCTTACTGGCACCATGGCTACCGTTGATCAACTTATTACCCGATTTGTATACCAGCACGGCGAAATTTCACTGCAAGGCATTGGCAGCATCAAACTGCTGGATGCCATACCCGATAGCGAATACCTGCAAAAGCACAAGCTGACGCCCATACAGGGCCTTGAGTTTGTGCACCAAAAAACGGCGCAGACCACGCCTGCATTCGTAAAATTTTATGCCGAGCAGCGGGGTAAAATTGCTTCGCTGGCAGAAAATGATGTGGAAGCCTATCTGAGCATGGCTTCGCAGTTTTTGAACATTGGCAACCCTGTGGAGCTGAAGGGACTGGGTACCATAGCCAAGCAAAAAGACGGCACCCTGGTGATGAACCCCGGTTATTTTATAGCTGCCAAAGACGACGGACCGGCACCCAAGTTTAGAGAGCGGCACCAAAAAACAGCCGCCGACTACGCAGCCGAAAAAGAAGCGGAGGAACAAACGGAACAACGCAACAAGACGCTGCGAGGGGTGCTGATAGTGCTGGCAGCTTTAGCTGTATTGGCCATTGGTTGGTGGATTTATAAATCGGGCGGCATGAACGCTGACACAGATACGGCCACCACGGTGGAGGATACCGGGCTGAGTGCCAACGACCTGAGCACTGATACCAGCGCCCTGCGCCCTCTGGTGCCCGACACCAGCGTGCAGTCCACCCCTAATAGCAATACTGCTGCTATACCTGTGGCCGGTGCTGATACCAGTACCTTGTACAATTGGAAAGCGGTGGTATTGAAGATAAGCAGCCGCCGCCGGGCCGATAGCCTGTACAATGCCAACGTTTTTTGCCCGCAGTGTGGGCATTGAACCGGTGCAATAGATACGCAAGTGCCCGACAGCCGCATGTGGAGGAGCCTGAGCCAGCCCAACCAACGCCTGACGCTGCTGTACCTGCTACTGCTGCTGGCCGACAGTGCGGGCCCGCCAATGGGGCTACCATGGCTACACACTTTTTGCAAACCACTACTGATGCCTTGCCTGCTGCTGATACTGTGGCGGGAGCAAACTGTGCGGCAGCTGCCACTGGCGGGCTGGTGGGTGGCTGGCCTGCTGCTGAGTTGCTGGGGCGATACCGCTTTGCTATGGGGCGATGATCCGCTTTGGTTTATGCTGGGGCTGGGCGGATTTTTGCTGGCGCATGTAAGCTATATAGTTGGCATGGCTCGCCTGTACAGGCAAGTACAACCGGGCGCACCGCGGCCGCCGTTGCTGGCTTTTTTAGGGGTAGGCGCCTACGCTACAGGCATGCTGGCTGTGCTATGGCCCCACCTGGGTAGCCTGCTGCCGCCTGTAGTAGTGTACACAGCCGCCATAAGCCTGATGCTGATAACTGCGATGGCACTGGCAGCCCGGCTGCGCAAGCCGGCGGGTGCCTGGCTGCTATGGGGAGCGGCGTTGTTTGTAGCTTCGGACTCGGTGTTGGCGCTGAATAAGTTTGCAGTGCCTTTTGACGGGGCGGGCCTGCTGATAATGGCTACCTATGGCGCTGCACAGTGGCTGCTGGTACAGGCAGTGGTGCGAATAGCGGCCGACAAAGCAACCAGCTAATGCCGAAAAAACCGGCCAGCCTGATGATAGTAGCACCACAGCTGAAGGGCGCCGGATATGAAGGGCTTGGTGCACCGCCCCAAGGCGGTGTACCGCAGCGCCAGCGGAGCCCGTAGTAGCCGGTACAGGTGCCGGGGCGGGTGCTGCTGCCGACGGCCCCCGGGCTCAACGGCTGAGTTTTCTATTTGATAAGCCAACAAAAAAGCCCGACCGAATGGTCAGGCTCTCCTGCTTTTCGTGCCCAAGACTGGATTGCCAAAAAAGCGATCCAAAAAGGAGGTCTTACCCGAATCCTCTGCTTTGCTATCGCAAAGCGGTCATTATTTTTTGACGCAGGATTGAGCAAGCTCAAGTGCGCCAAAAAATAATGCCCTGCCGACTGAGTCGGCAAGGCATTCGTGCCCAAGACTGGATTCGAACCAGCACGCCCTTGCGGGCACCACCACCTCAAAGTGGCTTGTCTACCAGTTTCAACACCTGGGCAACGGGCTGCAAATATCAATGGACGCCTGAAATCTTCCAAACTGTTTTTAGGAGGCCGACGCCAGGCCAATGGGTAGCAGCATGCGGAAGGTGGTACCCACGCCGGGCTCGGACTGCTTTACAAACAGCTGACCACCGTGGTACTGCTCTACAATGCGCTTGCTGAGGGTAAGGCCAAGGCCCCACCCCCGCTTTTTGGTGGTAAAGCCGGGGGCGAATACGCGGCCAAGATGGGCGGTGGCAATGCCTTTGCCGGTATCGGTCACATCGAGCCACACCTGCTGGCCATTGGTATCGAGCTGCAGGGTAATGGCGCCGGCGCCATCCATGGCGTCGAGGGCGTTTTTCAACAGGTTTTCGAGTACCCAATTGACCAACGTGGCTGACAGGCGCACCTGCCACTGGCCGGGTGGCGGCTGCCACACAAAATTGATACTGCCGGGGGCCCGGCGGCGCATATACGCCACCATATCGGACACCAGCGCCGACAGATCGGTCGGCTCGAGCTGTGGGGCAGATCCGATTTTGGCAAAACGATCGCTGACCAGCTTCAGGCGGTCCACATCTTTTTCCAGCTCGGCTACCAGTTCAGGATTCACTTGCTCCTCTCGCAGCATTTCTACCCAGCCCCGCAGGCTGGTGATGGGTGTACCCATTTGGTGGGCCGTTTCTTTGGCCAATCCGGCCCACAACTGGTTTTGGGTGCTGCGGCTTTGGGTACGCAACAAGGCCAGTAGCAGGGCTACAAAAATGGCCACCACTAATAGTTGCACCAATGGGTAATACTGCACCTCAGTGAGCAGGCGGGTATTGCCATAGTATACTTTGTACAGCAGGCGAGGGCTATCGCTGATGATCCAGTCGATGGGCCGGTTTTCGGCCTGCAGGCGTGCCAACTGGCGATAGAGATAAGTAGAATCGGCTGCGAGTGCGGCACTGTCGAGATTGCGATGATCGACCACACGGTTTTGCTCGTCGGTGGCGATCAGGGGCATATCCTCATTGTCTACTATCACCAGGTTGGCCAGCGAAATGGCCTCCGGATTGTCAGACTGCTGCATCAGCCTATTGGCCTGCACCCATTCTTCCACCCGCTGGCGTTCCTCGTCTATTATTTTGCCAGCTACATAGCGGGTGTACCATACCGTACTGGCAATGATGGCCAATGCCAGTACTACAAACAAGCTGCGCCAATGAAAAAGCCGATTGAGCATAGGCCGAAGATAACTGTGACGAATACAACGTGCTGAGCGGGCTGTGTATATGTGCGAAAGCCTGTAGGTTGATATATACAGGCCCCTTATTTTTGCAGCCACTATTGCAAAATTGACACATGGCGCAACCATCTCAGCATCAGCTTCACGACAAAGAATTTGGCCGGAACTGGGTAAAAACCAGCCGCTTTCTGTTTTATGTGCAGGTATTTACACTTCTCGGATTTGTAGCAGGTTGTAGCGGCTATTTGTACACCACCCGCTACAAGGGGAAACCCAAGGTAGAAGTACCCGAAAGCACCCAGTACAACCCCAAATACAAGAGCTAAAAAAATATTTGGCAGAAATAGATCGACCCCTATTTTTGCACTCCCGAAAAAACGGGATAGCTCTTACAAGCAACCTGCGCAGCGGGAAGCGATAAGCGGAAGTAGCTCAGCTGGTAGAGCATCACCTTGCCAAGGTGAGGGTCGCGGGTTCGAATCTCGTCTTCCGCTCTTTGAAAAAACACCCCGTACAACACGGGGTGTTTTTTTTGTACCATTGCACAGCGGCTGGCAGGCTGCATACCACCGGCCCTGGTGGTGGAACTGGTAGACACGCAGGACTTAAAATCCTGTTCGCCGAATAAGCGAGTACGGGTTCGATTCCCGTCCGGGGCACTTACAACTAAAAAGCGAATACCATTTGGCAAGAGGGTATTCGCTTTTTTGGCTTTACCAGCAGCATTCGCTTCTGCTGTTATCTGAACCGGCTGAAGAATTCTGATTTTTTTCGGGTGGAAATGAGAATAGTTTCACCGTCTTCCATTTCCACTTCTCCGCCTCTTCCCTTATAGTATTTTTTCACGAAATTGATGTTGATAATGCTGGAGTGGTGTATCCGGCAAAAGGTTGGTTCTGGCAGCATATCTTCAAATTCTTTCAAATTTTTCGACACCAACAGCTTTCGCCTATCGGCCATATAAAAGTAGGTGTAGCTGCCCTCGGCGTGCAGGTACATAATCTTGCTTACATCCTCTACTAAAAATCCTTCGAGGGTGGGCAAGATGATTTTTTTGAAAGCATCGGCGCCGCCGCTTACACTGGCCAGTACCGACAGTACCCGATTGTTGATTTCCTGATGGCCGCGGCGCTTTTCTACACGGTCTACGGCGGCTACCAATTCATCAATGCTGATAGGCTTCAGCAAATAATCAGCAGCAGCATACCTGAAAGCTTTGATGGCGTAATTGTTGTATGCGGTGACGAATATGACTTCGAATTTGATTTCACCGATAGAGTCGAGCAAATCAAATGCATTGCCATACGGCATTTCTATGTCGAGAAAAACCAGATCGGGTACTTCTCTTTCAATCACTTCTTTTGCTTCAATAGGATTGGCGGCGGAACCAACCACTTGCAACTGCGGGCAATAGGTTTGCAGCAGTTGATCCAAAGCTGCTACACTGCCTGCTTCATCGTCTACCAGTACCGCTTTTAATGGTTTTATCATACTGACTTTATTGGAATGGTAATGTCTACCCGGGTACCCGCAGGCGCTCCATCATCGGCATACAAATCTGTCACCAAAATGCGGGCCGCCTGCAAAAATTCGCCGGTATTTAATAGTTCTATTCGTT
>JALOMC010000251.1 GCA_025455665.1 Chitinophagaceae bacterium
GCACAGGCAGCCGCCAAGCTGGAGGCTGAACTGAAAAGCACCACCCCACCGCCGCCCATGAAAAAGCGCCCGGTGAAAGAAGAAAAAGTAAACGTGGCCATGCCGCCCATTACCGCCAAAGGAAAGGTGCCCTACGACCCCGACTTTACGGTAAGTGTGCTGGATGCGCCCAAAGAAGAACCCGTATCATCTACCCCCCTTATGCGCTACAGCGATTCTGAACTGGCTGAGTTTAAAGAACTGATTTTGAGGAAACTGGAGGCAGCCCGCAAGGAACTGGCCTACCTGCAGGGATTGATAACCCGCAAAGACGATATGGGCGGTGACAATGATGATGCCCGCTACATGACCATGGAAGATGGTAGCCTGAGCATGGAACGGGAACAACTGAGCCAGATGGCCAGCCGCCAGATCCAGTTTATTGACCACCTGGAGAAGGCCATGATACGGATAGAAAACAAAACCTACGGCATATGCCGGGTAACTGGCAAGTTGATAGACAAGGCCCGCCTGCGGGCCGTGCCCCACGCCACCTTGAGTATGGAGGCCAAAATGGGTAAATCGAAGTAAAAAGAAAGAACGGCCAGGAGTGCTGTACAAAAAATAGCCGGCTTGCACACAGGTGCGGGCCGGTTTTGTTTGCGGGCCGTACCAGCCCGGGCGGGGATAGCCGGGTGCTGTACTGCGGGCCATGGCATGCGGGACTGAGCGGCGGGGCCGTGCGCCGGCGTGCCGTGCACTACGCGAAGGCCCGGACAGCTGCCGGGTATCGCACAGCTGCCGACATGCCCTGCAGAAAAAAAGCCTATTTCAACTCCTGCATTTCTACCAGGCGGCGGTAGATGCCGCCGTGATCCATCAGCTCATCGTGGGTGCCGCGTTCGGCTATTTCGCCCTTGTTCAGCACCACTATTTCATCGGCGTGGCGGATGGTGCTGAGGCGGTGCGCTATCACAATGGTGGTGCGATCTTTCATGATATTGTTGATGGCATCCTGCACCAGCTTTTCGCTTTCGGTATCGAGTGAAGAGGTGGCTTCGTCGAGGATGAGGATGGGCGGATTTTTGAGCACGGCCCGGGCAATGGTGAGGCGCTGGCGTTCGCCGCCGCTGAGCTTGCTGCCGCGGTCGCCAATGTTGGTTTGGTAGCCTTGCTCTTTGGCGCTGATGAAGCGGTGGGCATTGGCTACGCGGGCCGCGGCTTCAATGGCTTCGGGGCTGGCGTCGGGCTGGCCCAGGCTGATGTTGGCCGCCACGGTATCGTTGAACAAAATAGGCTCTTGTGTGACAATGCCCATTTGGCGCCGCACACTTTCGAGCTGGTACTGCCGTATGTCGCGGCCATCAATCAGTAGTTCGCCGGCACTCACATCGTGAAAGCGGGGAACCAGATCGGCCAGGGTGCTTTTGCCGGCGCCGCTGCTGCCCACCAGGGCCACTGTGGTGCCCTTGCGGATGCGCAGGTTGATGTTTTTCAGAATCTGCTTATCGTCGTAGTGAAAGCTGACGTTTTTGAAGCCTGCGGCAAATCGGTAACGACGAGGGGCGCCTGCAGCACTTCTTCGATACGGCCAATGGCGGCGCTGCCTTTTTGCATGTTGTAAAAGGAGGTGCTGAGGGTTTTGGCGGGGTTGATGATGTTGTAAAACATGCCCAGAAAACCGATGAGCACCTTGCCGCCAAGGGCTGCCTCGTTGAGCACCAGGTGGCCGCCGTACAGCAGCACACAGGCAAACACGAAGATGCCGAGGGTTTCGCTGAGGGGGCTGGCCATGTCGCGGCGGTAGCCCATTTGGTTGCGGGTGTGCAGCAGCCGGTTATTGATGTCGAAAAAGCGGCTGCGCAGCAGTTGCTCGGCATTAAAGGCCTTGATGACCCGCAGGCCGGCCAGGGTTTCGTCCAGCACCGATACGGTATCGCCCTGCAGGTTGGCCGCGGCCAGGCTTTGCTTTTTGAGGCTGCGGCTGATGCGGCCAATGATGAAGCCCATGATGGGCAGTAGCAAAAAGATAAACAGGGTGAGCTGCCAGCTCATGTACAGCAGTACGCCGAGGTATACAATGATCTGCAGGGGGTCGCGTATCCAGCCTTCGAGGGTGCCCACCACGCTGATTTCTATTTCGGCCAGGTCGTTCGTCACCCTGCTCATCAGGTCGCCCTTGCGCCGCTCGGTAAAGTAGCCGATGGGTAGCTTCAGCACCTTGTCGTACAGGTCGGCCCGCATTTGGGTCACCACCAGGTTTTTCAGTGGATTGAGGATGTAATAGGCGAAATAGAGAAACAGGTTTTTGAGAAAAATGGAACCGAGCATGAAGCTGCAAATCATGAGTAGAAGCTTCATGTTGTCGTTGTCGGTCACCCGGCGTGCCCAGGCCATGGCACTGTTCAGCAGTTGGTCAATGTTGCTATCGGTGCTGGCAGCCGCCATTATTTTGGACTGTCCTACAAAGATGAGCTCGAAAAAAGGCATGAGCATACCGATGGACAAGGTAGAAAACACGGTGCTGAGCAGGATGAACAAGGTGTACAGCAACAGCTGGCCGCGGTGTGGCCGGAGGTACGCAAAAACCCGGGCGTATTTCTTCATGAAGGGTTGATAAAAAAGTAGAGGCCACAAAAGTAGCTACTTTTACAGCGGTGGCAGGTATAGGGGCCCGCTACCATGTTGTTATAGTTGGGTGCCGGCTGCAGCTGCGCCGGCTTTTCATTTTTTACAAAAGCAAATGCCATGGAAGAAAGCAAACGACAGAAGCAGGTAGCCGCCCTGCTAAACGAGGAGTTGAGTGATATATTCAGGCGGGTGGGGCTGAACGTGATTCAGAATGGCATGATATCGATAGCGCAGGTGAAGGTGACGCCCGACCTGCTGGAAGCCCGTATTTACCTTAGCTTTTACAACATAGCCGATAAGGCCGACATGATGAAGCGGGTGCAGGACAAGGCATGGGAAATAAAGCGGGAACTGAGTGCCCGGGTGGGCAAGCAGCTGCGTCGTATGCCGGAACTGCAGTTCTTTATGGACGATACGCTGGACTACGTTTTTAAAATGGAAGCCTTGTTTGACCAGCTGAATAAAGACGAGCCTGCTGCCCCTCGACCGCCTGCCGGCGAAGATGGTGGCTGATAAGTGTTTTGTATTCAAAGTTTCTAAACGGGGGATGCTTTGACCAGTTTTTTTGCCTGGCGATATTTCCGCAGCAAGCGCAGTACCAATGCCATCAATATCATCAGCTGGATCAGCGTGGTGGCCATTGGGGTAGTGACGGCTGCGCTGGTAGTGGTGTTGAGTGTATTCAACGGGTTTGAAGACCTGGTGAAGAGCCTGTATGCTGACTTTTATACCGATATCAGCATAGCGCCGGCCCGCGGCAAATGGATAAGCGATGCCAACGCGGTGCTGGCCCGGGTGCGTGGCCAAGAAGGCGTGCTGCAAGCTGAGCCCGTCATTACAGAGCGGGCCATTTTGGTAGAAAGTGAGGATAAGAGCATTGCATGGCTGAAGGGCGTGCCGGCGAGCTACGCCAACATGAGCGGTGTGCCGGCACATGTAGGCCGAGGCCAATTTGCATTGGGTACCGCCGAAGAGCCTTCACTGGTACTGGGTGGAGGTGTCGAAAACTCGCTGCAGGTGCTGGCTGGTCAGCATCTTACGCCCATCACTGTTTACTTGCCCAACCGGGCTGCCACCGATTTATCAGATCCACTTTCGGCCTTGCTGTCGGCCAATGCTTTTGCAGCCGGTAGTTTTTCTATTCAGCAGGAGTTCGATCATCAATATGCCTTTACCAGTATTGATTTCTTGCGGTATATGCTCGATCTGCCGGCTGGTGCGGCATCAGCTGTGGAGGTAGCCACCAGGCCCGGCACCGATGTGGAAGCGATGGCCAGGCGGCTACGGCAGCAACTGGGCAGCGCTTTTGTACTAAAGACGCGTTATCAGCAAAACCAGGCCCTGTTTGCTGCCATGCAAATGGAGCGGGTCATCATCTTTTCAGTGGCCTTCCTCATTTTGCTCATTGCTGCGTTCAACATCATCAGCAGCCTGAGCATGACCGTGCTGGAAAAGGAAAAAGACATTGCGGTGCTGCAGGCCATGGGGATGGCACCCAAGCGGGTGGCACGTATCTACCTCAAGCTGGCAGCCCTGCTATCGGGCGTGGGTGCCGGTGCCGGCCTGCTGCTTGGCTTGCTGGTATGTTGGGGGCAGCGGCAGTTTCATTGGGTAAAATTGGGTGGCAATAGTTTCATTATCGACTATTACCCGGTAGCCATCCGCTGGACCGATTTGGTGTTAGTAGCTGGCATTATAGCCGCTATTGCCCTGCTGGCGGGCTGGCTCCCGGCCCGTCGGGCGGCGTTGGTTCATTTCTCTTTGCGCACTGCAGGCCGGTGATGCCAAAAAAAATCGCTGGCCTTGCAGCCAGCGATCGTTGGATTTTCTTTTTTACCAGTAGGAGATTAGTAGTCACCCAGTGTTTCGGGTAACTGGGCCAGTGCAGCTTCCAGTTGGGCATCGCTGGGGGCAATGCCGTGCCACTCATGGCTGCCCTCCATAAAGTCTACGCCTTTGCCCATGGCTGTTTTCATCAATATCACGATCGGTTTTCCCTGTCCCGCCTTCATTTTAGCGTTTTCGAGGGCCTGCACTGCCGCGTCTACATCATTGCCATGCTCCAGGTGCAGTACTTCCCAGCCAAAGGCGGCAAACTTTTCGGCCAGGTCGCCCAGGTTCATCACTTTGCTGGTGGGGCCATCTATTTGCTGGCCATTCCAGTCGATGGTGGCTATCAGGTTGTCTACCTTGTGGTGGGCAGCACTCATTACTGCTTCCCATATCTGGCCTTCCTGCAGTTCGCCATCGCCGTGCAGGCTAAATACCAGGTGCGGATCGTTGTTCAGTTTTTTGGCAAAGGCTGCGCCCACTGCCACACTCAGGCCCTGGCCCAGGCTACCGCTGGCAATGCGGATACCAGGCAGATGCTCGTGGGTGGTGGGGTGGCCTTGCAGGCGGGTATTCAGCTGCCGGAAAGTGGCCAGCTCTGCTACCGGAAAATAGCCGCTGCGAGCCAACGTGGAGTAGTACACCGGCGAAATGTGCCCGTTTGACAGGAAGAAAAGGTCTTCACCAGCCCCATCCATGTTGAACGGCTGTGGCTGGTGCTTCATTACCCGGAAGAAGAGGGCGGTAAAATAATCGGTACAGCCCAGCGATCCGCCGGGGTGACCGCTTTGTACACCATGCACCATGCGTACTATATCTCTGCGTATTTGAGTGGCTGTGTCTTTCAGCGATGCCATGCGGGTAAAATTTTGGCGCAAAACTAATCGTTTGGAGTGGTAGCGTCGGGCAAATTTCAAACAGCCTTTCGTCCGGTTGTTTCTCCCCTTAAAGGATGAATTTCAATAAATAAGAAGGCCGGAGTATGGAAAAACCGGGTGGGTGTCTTTATTTTGGCACCGTGGCAGAGGTGATATCAATCTCTTACCAGTAAGTTTTCTCAACCAAACCAGGCTAACTCCACACCGCCGAAACACCAGCTGTATGATTGAAATGATCATGAGTTTTGCCCTCGCATTTGGCATCAGCTTTTACGCCCTCCCCGCTATCATTCATATTGCTGCCGAAAAGGGTCTTTACGA
>JALOMC010000252.1 GCA_025455665.1 Chitinophagaceae bacterium
GGTTGCAAAAATTTGGGAGCCTGCTTCAGTGCAAAGCGTACCATCAGTATCAGTACCGGCACCTCTATCAGCGGGCCTACCACGGCTGCAAAGGCCGCACCGCTGTTGATGCCAAACACGGCAATGGCCACCGCAATGCCCAGCTCAAAATTGTTGCCGGCTGCTGTAAAAGCCAGCGAAGTACTACGAGCATAATCCGCACCGGCCCGCTTGCTCAGGTAAAAGGCCGAGAAGAACATGATGGTGAAGTACGCAGTAAGCGGCAGCGCAATGCGCAGTACATCGCCGGGGATTTGCACTATCAGCTGGCCTTTCAGGCTGAACATCACCACGATGGTAAATAGCAAGGCTACCAGCGTAATGGGGCTGATGGCCGACAGGTATTGCTGCTCATACCACTCTTTTCCTTTGAGGCGGGTAAGCAGCCAGCGGCCCAGCATGCCTGCCAAAAATGGGATGCCGAGGTAGATGAACACACTCTCGGCCACCTGCCCGATGCTGATGTTGACTTCGTAGCCCTGCAGGCCCAACAGTGGTGGCAGTTTGGTGATGAAGATCCACGCATATACGCTGTAGAACAGTACTTGAAAAATGGAGTTGAACGCTACTAGTCCGGCGGCATATAAGCGGTCGCCGCCCGCCAGGTCGTTCCACACTATCACCATGGCTATACAGCGGGCAATGCCAATGAGGATGAGTCCTGTCATGTAGGCGGGCTCGTCTCTCAATAGCAGCACCGCCAGGCCAAACATCAGCAGCGGCCCCACTACCCAGTTTTGCAGCAGGCTCAGGCCCAGTATGCGTTTGTGGGCAAACACTTTCGGCAGCTCTTCGTATTTCACCTTGGCCAGGGGCGGATACATCATCAGTACCAGCCCAATGGCAATGGGCAGGTTGGTGCTACCCCGCTGGAACTGATTAATAAATGCTTCGACACCCGGAAAGAAATGACCAAGTGCTACGCCCAGTGCCATGGCTGCAAAAATCCAGGCCGTCAGGTAGCGATCGAGAAAAGAAAGGCGCTTCATAGTAGTCGGTATTTGGCTGATGTGTGATTAGCAGCAACCGCTGCCGGGCTGGCAGGCGCTGGCTGGTTTTTCGGCATACACCGTTACACTAAGGATGCGGGTTTGGCTTGCTTTGTAGGCAGCTATTTCATCGGCTGTCAGGTACTCCTGCAGCAGTTCGTCGGGTATCACAATAGCTTTTTCCTTCTGCACGGTCAATTGGGTAAAGCCCGTGTGCCGGATGATGTGCAAGTACTCGGATTTTTGGATGGCACCACTAACGCAGCCAGCGTACAGTTCAGCTACTTCCTGCCAGCGGCCGGGCAGTTCACCATCCAGCACAATATCGCTGATGCTGAAATGGCCACCTGGTTTCAGCACCCGGAAGATTTCGGCAAATACGGCAGCTTTGTTGGGCACCAGGTTCAGCACACAGTTGCTCAGTACCACATCGGCCCGGTTGGCGCTCAGTGGCAGTTGCTCTATATCGCCCTGCCTGAACTCTACATTGTTGTAGCCCAACTTGTCGGCATTTTGGCGGGCTTTTTCGATCATGGCTTCGCTAAAGTCTACGCCGATTACTTTGCCTTCGGGGCCTACATGGCGGCGGGCTACAAAGGCATCATTGCCGGCACCGCTGCCAAGATCTACCACTGTGTAGCCGGGCTGCAGGCGGGCAAAAGCTGTGGGGATACCGCAGCCGAGGCCCAGATCAGCATCGGCATGGTAGCCGTCCAGCTGTGTGTAGTCGTCGGCCATGATGTTGTACACTTCATCGCCACCGCAGCAGTTGGTGGCGCCGCAACAACTGGCTGCGTTGTAGGCTTTGTCTTGCTGGGCTATCTGGCTGTACTTTTCCTTCACCAGTGCCTTCAGGTCTTTGTCGGTCGTGTTCATCGCGGGTATTTTTGGGGGGTTGCAATAGCAAGGTTGTCATGCAGTAGCCATATCAGCAGCAGCGTTGTTGGTCTTTCACCTGCAGGTGGTCGAAAAGGCTGTTGAATTCGTTTTTGAATTTTTCGAAGGCCTTCCAGTTGATGCAGTAACAGCTGCGGGGCCCGTCTACGGTGCCATTAATAAGGCCGGCTGCTTTTAAAGCTATCAGGTGCTGGCTCACGGTACTTTGTGCCAGCGGCAGCACATCTACAATCTGGCCGCATACGCATTCATTCTTGCCAGCCAATACTTTCAAAATAGCCACCCGGGCCGGGTGCGCCAGTGCCTTGGCAAAGGCTGCCAGGTCTTGTTCTTTTTTGGAGAAGGACTCCGTTTTTGCAATGGCCATAATCGTATTTGTACGATGATTTACTGAAAAAGAAGAGCGACCTCAGGTCGCTATTTCATCGTAAAAGTACGATGATAAGGATGGCGGCCAAATTTTTTTGGAAAAGCGGTGTAGGTGAAAATGGCTGCCCCTGCGGCAGGGATGCGAAAGGGCACGGCGCAGCCGGGCGCCCGAGGGAGGCACGACCGAGGGCGGAAGCGCAGCGGACCCTGTAGCAGCCCGGTGACGGCGGCGTGGTGCAGGCCCTGATAGCGCAGCCAGTGTAGCGCCGCCGGCAGCCGCCCCGTTGTTCAATGGCCTTTCCCTTATTTTTAAAAAAAGAACGGCCACCGGTAGCGTGGTCTGTCATCCAATGTAGCTGTATGAAATTTGTAAAAGCATTTTTGCCGATGCTGGCCTGCTGTACCGGCCTGCTGTACGCACAGCCCAGGCCTACTGCCACCCAGCAAGCATGGCACCAACAGGAGTTTTACCTCTTCATGCATTTTGGTCCCAACACCTTTACCGGCAAGGAGTGGGGGCATGGCGATGAAAAGACAGAAGTATTTAACCCGACAGCGTTGGATACCGAGCAGTGGTGCCGCGTAGCCAAGGCGGCCGGTGCTACCGGCATCATCATTACGGCCAAACATCACGATGGCTTTTGCCTGTGGCCCAGTGCCTACAGCACCCATACTGTGCGTGAAAGCAAGTGGCGAAACGGAAAGGGCGATGTACTGAAGGAGCTATCGGCCAGCTGCCGGAAGTGGGGCCTGAAGTTTGGGGTGTACCTGAGCCCCTGGGACCGCAACCACCCCAGCTATGGCACGCCGGCCTACAACGATGTATACGCCAACACGCTGAAGGAGATATTTGCCAACTATGGCCCTATTTGGGAGTTGTGGTGGGATGGTGCCAATGGCGAAGGGCCCAACGGCAAGCGGCAGGTGTACGATTTTCCGCGGTTTGAAAAGCTGGTGCGGCAGCTATCGCCCAATACGGTCATCTTTAGCGACATAGGCCCCGACACCCGCTGGGTGGGCAACGAAAGTGGCATAGCAGGCACCACCAACTGGAATACGCTGGATACCGCTGGCTTTCAGCGGGGCCAGGGCGGCCCGCCAACCGATACGCTGAACAGCGGTAACCGCTATGGCCGCCACTGGATACCGGCCGAGTGTGATGTGAGCATCCGGCCGGGCTGGTTTTACCACGCCGAAGAAGACGGCAAAGTAAAGAGTGGCGAAACCTTGTTTCAACTGTACCTGAAGAGTGTGGGCCGCGGTGCCAACCTGCTGCTAAACGTGCCACCCGATACGCGGGGGCTGATACATGAAAATGATTCGGCGGCGCTGGTAGGCTTTGCGCAGCTACGGCAGCAGCTGGATGGAAAACGACAGTTGGCAGCTACCGCTACCTTGCTGCAGCACAACATAAAAAAGCAAGTCACTGCTTTGCTGGATCAGGACTTGAAGACCGGTGTGCAAATAGCCTTGCCAGCCGTAAGCAGCGTAGCACTTGATTTTGCAAAGCCGACCACGCTGAACTGCATGCTGCTGGCCGAAGATCTGCGGCAGGGTCAGGCAGTGGCAGCCTTTACTTTGAAATTGTACGATGACAAAGGCGAACTGCTACGCAGTGTAGCTGGTACTACCATTGGCCAAAAGCGCCTGCTCACGTTTGCGGCCACCACCGCCAGCCGGGTAGTATTGGAAATAACCGACACCAATAAGCTGCCTGTGCAGCTGGCCAGCATGCAGGCCTACCTGCTGCCAGCGCAACTGGTGGAGAAGTGAAGAACGTAGAACTGGCAACCGGTGTAACGAATAAGGCGCCGCTGCCACTGCAGCGGCGCCTTTGTATAGAGATGGGTGCACTACTGGCAACTAAAGCTGCTCCGGTTCGGCTTATCGGCCGTCGCCATCCAGCAGGTTGCCCAGGCCGCCCAGGATGCTGCCTTCTTCTTTGCGCTGGTAGGTGCCGCCTTCGCCACCAAAAATGCTGTTGCGGATGCCGCCCACAAACTGAATATCAAAATCGACCGTGTGCGTGTAGGCTACTATACAGCCGGTATCGATGCGCAGCAGCTCGCCGGGCTGCAGCGTACGCTCAAACACGTGGCCGCCGGCATGCACAAAAGCCATGCCGTCGCCTTCCAGCTTTTGCATAATAAAGCCTTCGCCGCCAAACAGGCCACTGCCCAGCTTGCGCTGAAACTCGATACCGACGCTGACGCCGCGGGCTGCGCACAAAAAAGCATCTTTCTGGCATACCACGTAGTGGCCCAGCTCACTCAAATCGAGGGGAATGATTTTGCCCGGGTAGGGCGATGCAAACGCCACCCGCTTTTTGCCCTGGCCTACATTGGTAAAGGCAGTCATGAAAAGGCTTTCGCCCGTCAGCAGGCGCTTGCCGGCACTGAAAAGTTTGTCGAGCAGGCCACCACCACCACCGCTGCGGCTGCCATCGCCAAAAATGGTTTGCATCTGAATGCCGTCGTCCATCATCATAAAGGCGCCGGCTTCGGCAATGGCGGTTTCGCCGGGGTCCAGTTCTACATCTACATACTGCATTTCTTCGCCGTAAATGCGGTAGTCTATTTCGTGTGCTATGGGCATG
>JALOMC010000253.1 GCA_025455665.1 Chitinophagaceae bacterium
TTGAGCCCACAAACAAAATCCAATCAAACAAATTTGCCCATCTCCGCCCTCGTGGCGACCACTCCATTGGCGGAACACTCCAACCGGTAGCAGAAGTACTGGCCGCCGCCCACATCCGCCGCTCGTCCAGCGGTACCAGTGCATTTAAATCGGTAGTAGGCAAAATGGCACCCGCCCCGGCATATTGCTTCAGCAAATGCCGCAACCTGAAAAATACGACCTGTTCATAGGACGGTGCCGATTGCCCAATTTGTACCCGCTTCAAAACTGCCGCTTGCAAATCGCCAACGGTCACAAGCTGCTCTGCTTCTGCATCCGGTATCCGGATGTCAAAAGTCTTTTCTACTTCCATGATCAGCTCTACGCCATCCAGCCCCATACACACACGTTGGTTACAGATGTTGCATCAATCAGGCGGCACTAAAAATCGTACTCCCGCCGAAACATATTCCAGCGAATGCCCAGGCCAAGTAAGCTGGTGGTCTGGCGAGCCGTTTTGTCTGTATCAAACAGGCGGTACTGCAGCTGACCATCAATAAATAAATTTTCCGCTAGCTCATAGCTAAGTATCAGCGATGTATTGAGCCCCTGTCCGGCATTGCCGCTCAGCAATGAAAAACCATCGTTGCGCAGGCGGCGGCCACCATCGGCCAGCAGCCGATTGTTGTACAGCGGATTGGCGCCAAAATTGGCCCGGTTGCTATCCAACCCCTGCTGCCAGTAGATCACCCGGGCCTGTACATACCAGCGGTTGGCTGGTTGCCAGCGGGCCATGCCCACCACTTCTCTAAAGTTGGCTCCCAGCGGATGCGCCAGCGGCTGTCGGTAATTGTTGTAGGCAGTCAGGCTGTCGGCCGTGCTGTAGGTAAAGGGGCGCACCTGGTTGTATTCCAGTTGCAGGTCGAGGTTCTTTACACCCAGGGCATCTACATATTTTGCCCCCAGTTGAAAGCCATTTCGGCTTCCCCACCAATTGCTGCCAGTTTTGTCATCAGAGCCATCCAGGTTGTCAAACAAATACTGCCCGTAGATCTGCAGCTTGCGCAGCAGGTTGGCTTTGAAGTCGATACCCACGTTGGCGTTGTTGGCACCACCATTGCGGCCCAGCAGGCTGTTGAGCAGTATTACCGGCTGCAGGTATTGGGGTTTAAAGTTGTTCATTTCCCCAAACACCATCGATTCAAACAGGCCCACATTCAACCACGGCGTCACATTGTAGCTCAGGTGGTGCAGGCTCATATACTTGCGGTCGTATAGCTGATCGGTGCGTACGGGTTGCGGCGGAAATAGCTGCGTAAACAGGTTAGTATAATTCAGCTTGCCAATGCGGGTATTGAACCGCAGGTACAAATTGGGTGCAGCAAAATTGGACAGGAACAAACTGCGGTAGCCATTGCCAATGAAATGCTGATCGTAGCCAAACTGCATATTGATATGCTTGCTTACGTTCCAGCCCACACTGCCACGGGCATCAAAATAATCTACGCCCCTATCGGTTTTAAACAACTTCCAATAGCCGGCGCCGGGTACAGCCTTGTTGCTGTCTACCATTTGCCTGAAATGCAGCGGACCCTGCTCCTGGTTGTCGGTCAGATAAAAATGAAAGGCGATTTTTTTTGCTATCAGCCCCCGCGCCACCAGGCCTTTTGCATTTACAAACACCCGGCGGTCAAAATCATTTTCTACGCTTTGCTGCTGATTAATGGCCGGATTGATGCTGAGGTAAAAATCAGGTTCGTTTACCTCTATCAGGTGGCCCTTGGTAGGCCAGAAATAGCCGAGAAAGGGCTTCTTGCTTTTCCAGCTGGCAAAGTCGGCCGTGCTGTACCGGCTGTACTCGCTGTTACTTGCCTGAAACCGATCCAGATTATATTCATCCACTTTCGACAACTGCCAATCGTTTTGGCCGGCCAGCAGGCGGGCCCGTACACTATCCGCTACCGGCACATACAGGCTGCGCAGCATGGGCCTGGCGGTTGATAAATTCAGCCCATTGTGGGTGCCTGCCTTTATTTCCAGCCTGTTCAGCAGCCAGTTTTCTTTGGCCCATAGCGGTATGTCGGTGCTTTGTGCCAGCACCGGCTGCGCTGTCAGTAAGCAGCCGGCAGCAAAAAAGTAGAGCCCGTATCGCATGGCGTGTGCATTCATGAGTTAGTAATCGTAATCACGTCGAAACATGTTCCACCGTATACCTGCTGAAATAAGCGTGGTATTCACGGCTGCTTTACCCGTTTCCTGGTAGCGGCGCAGCATAGCACCCAGTTCTACAAACAAATTTTCTTTGAGCTCGTAACTGGCTGTCAGCTGCGCATTCAGCCCGGTAGCGGGCATACCCGCAAACAGCGGAAAATTATCGCCACGGGGCCGTGTACCACCGGCCGATACCGGGTTGTACAGTTCGTTGGGGTTAGCGCCAAAATTGAAGCCGGCACTATCGAGGCCCTGTTTCCACCAGTTTACCCGGGCAAAAAAGTAAAGCCGGTTGGTTGGTTGATAGCGGGCTATGCCAATCAGCTCTCGCAAATTGGCACCCAGTGGGTGCGCCAGCGGCTGCAAGGCGTGGGCGTAGGCACCGGTGGTGTCTCTAAACTGGTACATAAATGGCCTGATCTGGTTCATCTCGGCTTGCAGATCCAGGTTCTTTATACCAAAGGCATCTACATACTTGGCGCCCAGCTGAATGCCCTGCTTATTGCCCCACCATTTCCGACGGCCGCCTATCACTTCATCTTTTACAAATTCATCCAGCATCAGCTGGCCGTACACTTGCAGGCGCCTGGCTACGTTGGCTTTAAAATCAAACCCGATGTTGGCATTATCGGGGCTTCCATTTTGCTGCTCAATACTTCTGTAAAAAATAAGCGGCAGCATATACGAAATATCATAGCCGCGACTACGGCCGAAAATGATGCCTTCAAACAATCCGATATTCAACCATTTGGTGGCCTGCAGGCTCAGGTGGTGCATGGCAGCGTACTTATTGCCAAATCTGCCACTGTGGTCGGGGCCTGCCACCGGCTGCAGCTGCATGTACAGGTTGGTATAGTTCAGCTTCCAGATACGGGTATTCAGCTTTACAAACAAAGCACTGGGGGCAAAATTGCTCAGCAGCAAGCTGCGATAACCATTGCCAATGGTTTGTTGATCGTAGCCCACCTGCACTTGAATGTATTTGTTAACCGACGCAGTGATGCTACCCCTGAAATCTAAGTATTGGTAAGCTTTATTGCCATCAATGCTATCAAACCGGGTGTAGCCGGGCACGGCACCATTGGCAGCAACCATTTGCCGAAACTGCAGCGGCCCTTGCTCGCCATTGGCAGTAGCTAAAAACTGAAATGCTACTTTCTTGCCAATTAATCCACGGCCGGTAGCACCCAGCGCCCTGAAGTATACGGGGTTGCTGTAGTCGCTTTCGAAACTGCGCTGGTAGGCCATGGCCGGGTTGATGCTGAGGTAAAAATTAGGTTTATCTACCTCCAGCATGTTGGCGCTGGTGGCAAAAAAGCCTTTGCCCCATGGCCTTTTGCTACGCCAGGCAGGCATATCAGCTGCCTTGTAGCGGCTGTATTCGCTGCTATTGGCTTGCAGGCGTTGCAGGTTGTACTGGTCTACGCCCGATAGTGCCAGCGGATTGTTTTGCTGCTGTAGCTGCCCCCACAGCGAGTCGGCCACGGCTACCATGGCTGCACGCATGTACGGTTTGGCCGTATTCAGGTTCAGTGCGGTGTTCGACTGCGCTTTGATCTCTAAGCGATCAAGCAACCAGCTCTCTTTTGACCAAAGGGGCAACCAACTGGTTTGTGCTACTGCCTGCATTGTTGCACAAAGCGTAAGGGCAACAAGTGCGGAATGCCTAATTTGCATGCAGTTTTTTGGTTGTTTTAATTCAAACAAAGTATGCAAAATTACCTGATCAAAAACGCGGCCATTGTAAATGAGGGACGCACATTTTCTTCAGACTTGTTGATAAAAAACGGACGTATTGAGAAGATGGCGGGGCAGCTGGAAACACCAGCTAACTGTGTGGAAATAGATGCTACCGGCCTGCATTTGCTACCGGGTGCTATTGATGATCAGGTGCACTTTCGGGAGCCTGGCCTTACCCACAAGGCCAATATTTACACCGAAGCAAAGGCAGCAGTAGCTGGTGGCGTGACCAGCTTTATGGAAATGCCCAACACCGTGCCCAATGCGCTGACGCAGGACCTGCTGGAAGAGAAATACCAGATTGGAGCTGCCACCTCGCTG
>JALOMC010000447.1 GCA_025455665.1 Chitinophagaceae bacterium
CGCTACGCATTTTATTCCAATTGCGCATATACCCCCAAGGCCATGTTAAAGCTGTACTGGCATAGTCATGCTGGCGTGTTGCATGGCAGCTTAGCCCCTACTTCGGCTAATACCTCCCCTTTGGAGCCCATCGCCTGGCGCATGCATGCCAGGCCAGCACCGCCCCCGGCCCAGGCCGCTGCCGGCATGGGCGGCAGCACCAGCTTTGATTTGCCAGCCTAAGCGCCTATCTTACCCCTGCTCACCTCTATTCCTGGCCCCCAAAAAAACCACCCCCTATGTATCGCATCCTTGCCATTGATGGCGGCGGCAGCCGCGGTATTATTCCTGCTACCCTGCTGCACTGCCTGCACCAGGATACCGGCATCCATCCGCTGGAACATTTTGATCTGGTAGCCGGCACCTCTACCGGCGGTATCATCGGCATTGCCCTGGCGGCCGGCATTACACCGGCACAGCTGGTAGATTTGTACCTGAACAAAGTAGACCAGATTTTCAGCGAAAGCTGGCTGGACGAACTGAGTGGGCTGGATGAGCACATGCAGGCCAACTACCAAAACAAAAAGCTGAAGAAAATACTGGAGCAACTGCTGGGTGGCAAAACGCTGAAAGACCTGCACCAGTCGGCCAGCTTTGGCAAAAAAGGCAAAACCCTGCTGGTATGCGCCTTCGACCTGTACCCGCTGGCCAAAGACCCCAAAACACCCGACTTCAACTATCGGCCTCACGTATTCAACAGCGCCTACCTACGCGATGGGGCCGAAACCCTGGTAGACCTGGCCCTGCGTACTTCGGCAGGCCCCACCTACTTCCCCATTTACCAGCATTTTGTAGATGGCAATCCCAGCATGGCAGCGCTGGCTTTTGCCATGAACGATTCGGTAAGCAGCAAGCGCCACTACCTGTACGGGCAGCCTACCAAAAAAGGGCCCGGCATTTCCGACCGCCGTCAACTACGCTTGCTATCGCTGGGCTGTGGCACCAGCAATAGCAGCTTCATCAGCCCCGATGAAATAAACAAGCGCAAACGTGGCAACTGGGGCAATATTCAATGGATAAAATACCTGCCCGACCTGCTGACCGAAAGCAATATATCAATGTTCGCTTTACCGATGCCACCCACTACCCCGACCTGCTGCACAAAGTGATCAGCATGGACGAAAAAGACCCGGCCACCTTGCATGCCATGCATGAGTTTGCCAAAGAAACCTACGAGCAGCAAAAGGGTGCCATTTTCAAACTGCTGGGTCTTTAGCAGCTGGCAAGATTTCGCGGCTCACAATACCCGTCGGAGTTTTTTTTGAGCACAGCGAGGCAGAGATTGCAGCCGTAGCCCGCCGCCTACAGCCAAAAAAGCCTATCCCAATGGCAGTGCATCGAGTTTGAAACAGCAGCTGAGGGGGGGCTATCATCTGCTGTGCACCACCGGGCACCTGTTCGGGTGCCGCCGGGCTCCGCTGCGCTCCGGCCTTGCCTCGCCTCTCCTCTACTCTGTCGAGGCGAAGCAAGGCCAAGCCCTTTGGCCCCCGCAGCCCTTCGGCTACAGTACAGCTCTCAGCTTTCCTGCCCTGTCTGCAAAGCATGCTCCTGGTGCTATTCTATTTTTTTGCTGCCCCTTGCCACTGCCAGCCATCCCTTAGCAGCTGTCCAGTTTTCACGGCTGACAATACCCATCGGAAAGGCCCATCGGAATGGCAGTGCATCGGGTTTAAAACAGCTGCTGAGGGGGCGCTGCAAAAATCCGGCATCTTTGCCGGCCAATGGATTACAGGCTACAGTGGCAGGGGCAAACATTTTGGCTCAGTGGTGAGCGGGTGCTGTATTGGGAAGAAACACAAACCCTCATTGCCAGCGATTTGCACCTGGGCAAAACCGGTCATTTTCGCAAGCACGGCATAGCCGTACCGCAAGAGGTACTCAAGCAAGATTTATTGCGCCTTTTTGCGCTGCTGCAGCATTTCAGGCCGCAGCGCCTGCTGGTGGTGGGCGATTTTTTTCACAGCCATGCCAATAAAGAGCTGGATTGGTTTAGCCGCTGGCGGGCCGACCTGCACTGGCTGCACATACTACTGGTGCGGGGCAACCACGATGTGCTGTCCCCCGCCTGGTACCAGCAAAACAATATTGAAGTGGCTCAGCACCTGCAAGAGCAGGGCCTTCACTTTTGGCACGAGCCCGATGCCAGCCTGCAGGCACCCACCATTTGCGGTCATATCCATCCGGGTATCCGCATCAGTGGCGGCGGCCGGCAGTCGCTGCGCCTGCCTTGCTTCTACTTTGCGCCGCAGCTGTGTATTCTGCCGGCCTTCGGCGTATTTACCGGCACGCATCCGCTGCAACCAAAGAAGGCCGACCTTGTTTTTGCCATAGCCGACAAAAAAATTGTTCCGCTTACCTGATACGCATGCTGCGCATTGCCTACGATCCCATTTACGCCCATCCGCTGCCCGAGGGGCATCGGTTTCCGATGCTGAAGTACGAGCTGATACCCGGCCAATTGCTGCACGAAGGCAGCATTACCGCTGTCGGCACAGCTGGTGCAGCGTGAGCTCATCATCACACAGGGTACGATTGATTGCTGCCACTTTGCGCTGCGCCACGGCATTGCCATGAATGTGGCCGGC
>JALOMC010000254.1 GCA_025455665.1 Chitinophagaceae bacterium
ATCTGGTGGAATGATTGCGTTTTGTAGTTGTCATTCGGTCTGAATCGAATTATGACTGCAAGGTTGTGCAGGCAGTGCGCAAGTCGAAAGGACATAAATGATAGAAGTAACAAAATGAAAAATGCGTGCAGGACGGATACGTCTTGCACGCATTTGTATGAATGGCCAATTTTTTAAATGTTCAATCCACCGCAAGCGCTAATCACCTGCCCGGTTACATAGCTGCCCATATCGCTGGCGAGGAATACGGTAACATTGGCAATGTCCTCTGCCGTGCCAAAGCGGCCCAGTGGAATGCCGGCTTTGTATTTATCGGCAGCTTCCCCTTCTTTCAGGTAGCTGGTCATGTCGGTTTCAATAAAGCCGGGTGCAATGGCATTGCAGCGAATATTGCGGCTGCCCAATTCCTTGGCCACACTTTTGGTAAAGCCAATCACGCCGGCTTTTGAAGCAGCATAGCTACCCTGTCCGGCATTGCCCATTTCGCCTATCACACTGCTCATGTTGATGATGGCGCCACTTCGTGCTTTCATCATGGGCCTGATGACCTGCTTGGTCATGTAAAACACGCTGTTCAGGTTGGTTTGTATCACGCTGTCCCACTGCTCGGGCGTCATGCGCATCAGCAGGTTGTCTTTGCTGATGCCCGCATTGTTCACCAAAATATCTACAGTACCAAACTCGGCCATCACGTCATTTACCAGTTTTTCGCAGGCGGCAAAGTCGCCGGCATTGCTTTGGTAGGCCTTGGCTTTTACACCCATGGCCTTCAGCTTTGCTTCGAGGGCGGCCGCTTTTTCGGCGCTGCTATCGCTGACGAAAGTAAAAGCAACATGCGCACCATGTTCGGCAAACTTGATGGCGATACCCTCGCCAATGCCACGGGCAGCACCGGTAACAATGGCTACCTTATTTTCCAGAAGTTTCATACTTGGTTTGTAATGTGGTTTAAATGAAAAGCATCACGCAATAGTACAATACTGTTTTGTAAAAGTACTCCAGCAGGTGCACGTACGCCACTATGAATAAAAGAGCGGTAAGCGTACATACCCACCATGGTATTTGATAAAAGCGCCTGAAAGCGATGGCAGCGTATACCGCCAGGAGCAGATTGGTAATTAGCCAGGTGGGGGTCTCGTCGCTAAACAGGCTTTTGGCGCCTGGTATAATCCACGCCAGAATACTGACCAATAACGGCAGCAGTAGAAAATTGACTGCAATGAACATGGCGCTGAATTCGGTAGCGTAAATGAGATGATCGAAATAGAAGCGCCTTCTTTTGAAAAACATGCCGAACAGCACCAGCCCGGTCATGGGGATCATGATGAAGAGCATCGGCTTGGCTATTTTGGCCGATTTATTATCATAGGCTTCCGTCAGCTTTTTTTCATCGCCGTTGTATTTCGCCAGCTTTTGGCGAGCCGTGGGCAGGGCATACACGTGGTAATCGTAGGTTTTGTCTACATATACCCGCAGCGGCATATTCAGCCCGGTAAACCGCGGAAACAACAGGTACAACACGACGATCAGCAGGAAGAAGGGGATTGGTTTAAAGTACTTTTTCCGGATACCATTGCAATAGTCGGTCGAAAGCTTGCCGGGAGCCGTGAACACTGCCTTCAGTGTACGGAAAAAGCTGCCTTCAAAATGGGTGAGAAAATGAAAGGCTTCTTCGCCGAGGTGCGAGATAGATTTGCTATGCTCATCGAAAGTGCGTTCGCCGCAGTTATTGCAATATTTGCCACTGTAAATGTGGCCACAGGATTGGCAGGTATATGTAGTGGGTTTATCGCTCATGGCGTTCGCCTAGTCGGATTATTTCTTCCAGCAATGTACGCTCATTACTCAGGCGGGGCACCTTGTGCTGGCCGCCCAGCTTGCCTTTGCAGCGCAGCCATTCATTGAAAGTGCCTTTGGGTACTGCCCGCAGCAGCAGTGGCCTCAAGGCAATGTCTTTGTGGCGCTTGGCATCATAATCGCTATTCAGCTGGCGCAGGCTATCGTCCAGCACGTGGGCAAAATGTGCCAGATCGGGCGGTGCTTGTTCAAATTCTACCAGCCATTCATGGGCACCGTTTTGCCCGGCTGAAAAATACACTGGTGCAGCGGTGTAATCATTCACTACGGCACCGGTATGGGTACATGCCTGGGCCAATGCCCGGTCGGTATTATCTACTATCACTTCTTCGCCAAAAGCGTTGATGTAATGCTTGAGGCGCCCACTCACTTTGATGCGGAAGGGAAAGAGGGTGGTAAACTGAATAGTATCGCCCACCAGGTAGCGCCATAGGCCACCGGTAGTACTGATGACCAGCGCATAATTTTTGCCAATTTCTACATCGGCCAGTCCAATGGTTTGAGGGGCCGGCTTACCGTATTCTTCTATTGGCATGAACTCGTAAAAGATGCCGTGATTCAGCATCAGCAGCATACCATCTTCACCGGCGTGGCTTTGCGCAGCAAAAAATCCTTCGCTGGCATTGTACATTTCAAGGTAGTGAATGGGTTCGCCTATCAGCTGCTCAAACTGCTGCCGGTAAGGTGCAAAGGATACGCCACCGTGAAAGTAAAGCTCCAGGTTGGGCCACACCTGCCTGATGTGGCTGGCTCCTGTTATTTCCAATATTCTGCGTAGCAATACGAGGGTCCATGTAGGCACACCGCTCAGCGAGGTGACGTTTTCTGTAATGGTGCTTTGTGCCAGCGCCTCTATTTTGGTTTCCCATTCGTCCATCAGTGCTATACTCAGCTCGGGGGTGCGCAGCCATTGGCCCCAAAAAGGGGTGTTTTGCAGCAGCACGGCACTCAGGTCGCCCAGCCGCACCTGATCGTTTAGCTGCGCTATCTGGTGGCTGCCGCCTATTACCAGCCCTTTGCCCGTCAGCAGGTCGCTTTCGGGGTGGTGCAGGTAGTACATGGTCAGTACGTCTTTGCTGGCCTGGTAGTGGTTTTGGTCCAGGCTTTCCTGGCTTACGGGTATATACTTGCTGCGGTCGCTGGTAGTGCCACTGCTTTTGGCAAACCACTCCACAGGCGTATTCCACAGCAGGTTGTCTTCGCCTTTCAGCATTCGCTCTATGTAGGGCTTCAGGTCGTCGTACTCATGAATGGGAACGGCTTGCTTCAGGTCGCGGATGCGAAAAGTAGTGCTGAATGCATGTTTTTTACCGAACTCGGTATACTGCGCATCGGTTACCAGGTGCTGCAGCACCTCCCGCTGGGTTTCAATGGGGTGCTGCATCCAATGCTCAATGGCAGTAAGGCGCAGGCGGGCCAGGCGTGATATAGCGGGGCTAAGCAGCTTCATGTTCGCTGGCGGCAAAATACATTTTGTGGCACAAACTTTTGCCCCTCCTTGTCAGTTGCCCGCTTTTTGCCCGCTTTCAGCCGTGCTTTTACAAATTTTGCCGCCGCTGCCTGCAACGCTGCCGCTACTGGCCGTGTCAAGCAAGCAGTTTCCCATACATGACGCCCCTTCGCGAACTGGTAGATGCCTGTTTGGACAACAAGCCGGCTGCGCAAAAGGCCCTCTACGATCTGTACGCTGCACAGATGATGGGGGTGTGCTACCGCTATACCCGCCACCCCGAAGAGGCCCGCGACGTATTGCAGGATGGCTTTGTAAAAGTGTTCAGAAACCTGCACCAGTGGAAAGGAGAGGGCGAACTGGGCGCCTGGATCCGCCGCATTATGGTAAACACCGCCTTGAACCGGATGCGAGACCGCAAACACCTGCACTGGCTGGATGAGGAGGCCATACCAGACAGCTACGATACAGCCAGCGTACCTACCCCGGCCAGCCAGCTGGATGCCCGCCAGCTGGCCGACCTGATAAGGCAGCTACCTGCGGGCTACCAAACGGTGTTTAATCTGCATGCAGTAGAGGGCTACAGCCATGTGGAAATAGCCACGCTGCTGGGCATCAGCGAGGGCACCAGCCGCAGCCAATACCTGCGGGCCCGTCGCCTGCTCATGGAAAAAATAAACCAGCTCGATGTATTAAAAACTGATTCGCATGTCGGCAGAGCATGAATTTGAAAAACAGGTAAGCCGTCAGCTCGACGCCTTGCGCATAGCGCCCCACGAGGACGACTGGCAGCGCATATACGAGCGGCTGCATCCACGCCGCAGGCGCCGCCTGCTGTGGTGGTGGCTGGCGGGCCTGTTGGTATTGGCTGGCGCTGGCATTTACTTTTCTCAGCAGCCTGCCGGCAATGCGCAGCCCCATGCCAACAT
>JALOMC010000255.1 GCA_025455665.1 Chitinophagaceae bacterium
TGGGTGAAGAATGGATGCAGCAATATGCCGCATTGGTGAAGCACAGCCGCATACAGGAAAAAGGCTTGCTGGTGCCGCGTTGGCTGGCCATTTGCCTGGGGCACACGGCCGATGGCGAAGGGGCCGACGGCAGCATTGACTGGCAGCAAACGCTGCCGGCCGAATGGATGCAGCGATGGCGACAGTGGCAGCAGGAGGAGCGGGTATACGACCTGCCCGCTGCCTTGCAGCACTTGCAGCTGCGCCCTTACCAGCACAGAGGGTACGAGTGGCTGCGCCTGATGAGCGAAGCCAGTGCTGGCGTAATACTGGCCGACGATATGGGGCTGGGTAAAACCTTGCAGACCATTTGCTTTATTCAGCATTTGCTGAGCCAGGATAGCAATGCCCGCTGCCTGGTGGTATGCCCTGCCTCGCTGATGTACAACTGGCAGCAGGAGTTTGAAAAATTTGCGCCACACCTACCAGTACTGGTGCACCATGGCGCCGGCAGAAGCGCCGCGCAGCTATTGGAAACAGCGGTGCCGATAGTGGTAACCAGCTATGGCACGCTCAGACAAGATGCTGATGTGTTTGAGCAAATAAGTTTTGCCTGTATGGTAGCCGACGAGAGTCATCAGATAAAAAATCCGGCTGCGCAAATAACGAGGGCAGTACAGCAAATGAAAGCGAGAGTGCGACTGGCACTGAGTGGCACCCCCGTGATGAATAGCTGCAATGACTTGTTTGCCCCTTTTCAGTACCTGATGCCGGGCCTGCTGGGTAGCCGCGAGTTTTTCAGGCGAGAGTATGCCTACCCCATAGAGCAGCTGCAGGATGAAGAAAAGGCAGACCAGTTGCAACGTTTGCTGGCGCCATTCATTTTGCGCCGCACCAAGCAGCAGGTGGCTGCCGATTTGCCCGACAAAGTAGAATCTGTGCTGTGGTGCCACATGGATGCCGACCAGCGACTGGCCTATGAAAGCATCAAAGAGCAGGTAAGAAGCAGTGTGCTGCTGGAGGTACAACAAAAGGGGCTGGAAAAAGGCAAGATGAGCATACTGGCCGGCCTGACCAAACTACGGCAGGTATGCAATAGTGGCGAGCTGGTGAAAGATGCCGACGTGTTTTGTGCCGATAGCATCAAAACCCGCGTTTTGATAGATGAACTGCAGCAGCTCATTCCATTACATAAGGCGTTGGTGTTTTCGCAGTTCACTTCCATGCTCGATTTGCTGCAGCGTGACCTGCATGCCGCGGGTATAGCCACCTTGCGGATAGATGGGAGTACCCCTGCTGCCGAACGGCAAGCACTCGTCAATCAATTTCAGACAGATGCGGCAGCGCCTTATGTAATGCTCATCAGCCTCAAAGCGGGCAATGCAGGCCTTAACCTGACCGCCGCCGATTATGTCTTCCTGTTCGATCCGTGGTGGAATGTGGCGGTAGAAAACCAGGCCATTGATCGTACCCACCGCATAGGGCAGCAGCAGCATGTATTTGCCTACCGCATGATTTGCAAACACACGGTAGAAGAAAAAATACTGCAACTGAAAGAACGCAAGCAAAAGGTAGCCGACACACTGATTACTACCGACGAAGGCTTGCTGCAGGGAATTACTGAAGCCGATCTGGCCTTCCTTTTCCAATAGCATTCGTTAATAAAATGTTGCCGTTTTGCTGGCCTGTTGTTAATGACAGCTGGTGGAAAAGGCACGTTTCAGCCGTTGGGCATCAGCTGATTTGGTTGCTGAAATGCAATGCTGGCAAGGGTTTCGGGCGGCAATAGGCGGTTTTGCCATCATGGATGCTTCGTCAACTTGGCTTGGGTGCGCCCATGGGCTGGTCTATGTTTGCATTGTCAATCAGGAACGCAGCTGTACTGAAAGCAGTAGCAAAACTGAAAGACACACGCTCACACCAATCGGTAGTATGCATACTAACCCTTCGCTCTTTTAAAACAAGTGTTGGCACCCTGGGTGCCTTCGTTTCAGCTCTTCGATTGTTGCCAGTGAAAGAGAAAGAGATTCGTTAACCAAAAAATCGAAAGAGTCATGAAAAAATACACATTCGCTTTGGTACTGGCTGCCGCTTTGCTGGCCCTGGTACCTGCCAGCCAAACTTTGGCCAATAAAAATCGTTCGAACAGCGAGCTGGATGCCAGCGCTGCAGGCACTATCAGCGTAAAGCAGATAGCCAACGACGATGAGTACGTATACCTGCAAGTGCAGCTGAACCATGGTAAAGCTGCCCGGTTTAAAGTAACCGACGAAAGCGGCGAACTGCTGTACAGCAACCGCGTAGCTGCCGGCAGCAACACGGTAGTGCTGAAGTTCAGCCCGGATGAGCTGGGCACTGTAAAGCTGATGCTGAGCACCGAAAATGGCATTGCCAAAAAAGTGTTCCGCGTAAACCAGGAGTCGGTAAACACTGCCAGCGTGGTAGAACTGTAATAAGTCAACTATTCATAAGCAAGCAAGTCAGCAAAAGCCTGTTGGTACTACACCAACGGGCTTTTTGCATTTTGCCCGTTCTTACTCCGCGGTACGGGCATCCAGCGCCTGCATCAGCAGCTGGCTGATGGAGGCTGCTTTGTTCCAAATCATAAAATGACCGCCATCATCGATCCAGTGGTGGGGCTGGCAGCGACCGGGTAACAGCAGCCGATCGGTGCGGCCATGTACGTGAAAAACATTGGCGGGTGCCTGCCTGCGCTGCCAATGCAGTATCATGTGCACGGCCCTGGCTATAAAGTGCGGATGTGTTTGCTGCAGCATAATCTGCTTCAGGTAGCGTTCTTCCTCGGTGCTTCGCGTATCGAAAATAAAGCGACCCAGCCCCGCATGCCGGGGCGCCAACTGATAGGGTACCACGCGGTGTAGCTGCAGGCGGCCCGCCAGGCGCATCCAGGCCGGTAGTTCGGCGCGGCACTTACAGCTGCTGACAATGAAGGCCCGGCTGTGTGGCAACAGAGCGGCCAGCTCGGTAGCCAGCATGCCGCCAAATGATACTCCTAAAATGAGCGGCTCCTGCTCGTTTATCTGCGCTGCCAGGCGGCTGGCGTATTGCGGTAGGGTTTCTGCCTTTTGGATGGCCAGCCACTCTACCGGTACCAGCTGATAGCCCGGTAGCTGCAGCTGCCGAAAGATGCGAAAATCGGCCCCGAGGCCAGAGAGGCAGTAAATACGGGTGGCAGACATGTAGTGCGATGATGGGCTAAAAATACAAAGCCGCCGACCACGAAGGGCCGGCGACTTCTATCAAAAACCCACACTGCTACTTGCTCGTATTAGTTGGTAGGAAGCGGAGCCAGTGTGCTATCACCCGCCGGCTTGTGTTGCAGCCATTGGCCACCGCAGCTCCACTGCATTTCATCCATGGCTTGCCAGTAGCTCAGCCAGTAGTCACGCACATCGGCATTCATAAGATAGCCGCCGCTGCGGTTGTAAAAGGTATTTACACCCCATTGGCTAAAATTGCCGTACAACACTTGCCCGGTAAAGGGAGCTGAGCCGCCCCACATGCGCAGTACGCTAAAGCCACGGGCTGTTTCTACCACAAACACGCTACAGTTGAAATCGGAAGCCACCACAATGCCGCGTTCACGGCGCAGCCACTCGGTTTCATCAATGGGGGGCTGTACTATTTGCCGGCCGCATGCCGTAAGAAGCAGCATGGCGGGCAGCACTACTATCAAAAATCGTTTCATCGGTTAGCTGATGCATTTGATACACCTATACGACGATGCAGTGCTGCACCTGGTATGCAACAAACGGTTAATGCCTTCAGAGAATCTTGTTAAGGAAATGGTGGCTTGTTAAATCTTCAGCGGGCGCCATCATAAAATTGGTAGTACCTGCGGTGCCAGGTACACGGTTTGGCCGGGCTGCCAGTGGTGCAGGGGGCTGCGTGCCCACACCGTGTGCTGCTGCCAGCGTAGCTGTAGCAGGGTAGTGGGGCCTTCAAAAAAAACTTGCTCGATAAGGGCAGGGTAGTAGCCGGCTTGTTCGTGGGTGGAAAGCGATAGCTGCTCGGGCCGCACCAGCTGTGGGCCGGCACCAAATGGCCAGTAGCTGTAGGCACCCAGCATGGCAGCGCAGTATTCGCTGGCGGGCCGGGCATACAGCTGCCGGGGCGGACCTTGTTGCACTACCTGTCCTGCCTGCATGATGAGCAGTTCGTCGGCCCAGGCCATTACATCGGCGCCATCGTGGCTTACCAATATGCTGGCAAAGCCCAGGGCCTGCTGCAGCTGC
>JALOMC010000256.1 GCA_025455665.1 Chitinophagaceae bacterium
TTTATCTTTTTGGGTACTACAGGTGTGGGTAAAACCGAACTGGCCAAAGCCCTGGCTGAATACCTGTTTGATGATGAGAGCATGATGACCCGCATTGACATGAGCGAATACCAGGAGAAGCACACCGTGAGCCGATTGGTAGGAGCGCCTCCCGGCTACGTGGGCTACGATGAGGGTGGGCAGCTGACCGAAGCGGTGCGCCGCAAGCCGTACAGCGTAGTGCTGCTCGATGAAATTGAAAAAGCGCATCCCGATGTGTGGAATGTGCTGCTGCAAGTATTGGATGACGGCCGCCTGACCGACAATAAAGGGCGGGTCGTCAACTTCAAGAATACCATCATCATCATGACCAGCAATATCGGCAGCCACCTCATTCAGGATGCTTTTGATGGCGTAGACGAAGACCAGTTGGAAGATGCTAACAACAAAGCCAAACTGGAAGTAATGCAATTGCTGAAGCAAACGATCCGCCCCGAGTTTTTAAACCGGGTAGATGAGATTATCATGTTCCAGCCGCTGATGCGCCGGGAAATTCGCGGCATCATTCGTATTCAACTCCGGCAGCTACAGCAGTTGATTGCCGACAGTGGCATCGAGCTGCACTTCAGCGACTATGCCATCGACTACCTGGCCGAAAACGGATACGATGTGCAACTAGGTGCACGTCCTTTGAAGCGGCTTATTCAAAGGGAGATCATCAACCAATTGAGTAAGCGCATACTGGCCGGCGATATCGACAAAAGCAAGCCGGTGTTGGTAGATGTGTTTGACGGTGTAGTGGTGTTTCGGAACGAGAAGCCGGAGGCCGCCCCACTGTAAAGGGTGACGGGCGAAGGGCAGAAGATGAAAGCAAAAAGCCGAAGGCAGCTATCCACGCCTTCGGCTTTTCACAGTCTATCAGTTTCTGCGCAGGCCGTTCTGCCAGGCCTTCAACTTGAAACGGCAGGCCGGCAGTACCACCATTACTTCAGGGTAATCTCAATCACATCATCGGGCTGTTCGCCATCATACTGATGGTACACAAACAGTCCTTCGGGCACTTTGCTAAAGCGCAGTGCCTGTTGCGTCCCCATTTTTTTGATGCTGGCCACCTGCTCATTGAAGTAGGGCAGCAGCAGGTAGTCTTGCTCGGGCTGCTTTAGCAAATGCAGGTAAATGGTTTTGCCTTTGCGGGTAGCCACACCCCACTGCTGTGGCGGCAAGCCGGAACCGCGGGTGCCGTAGATGCTGGCGCCATATTGCTGCAGCCATTTGCCGGCAGCCAGCAGGGTGTCGGTAAACTCGGGTTGAATAACGCCGTTGGGCATGGGGCCCACATTCAGCAGCAGGTTGGCATTGCGGCCAGCAGCACCGGCCAGCCATTGAATCACCTGGCGTACCGATTTGTAGTTCCTGTCGGTCACACTGTAACCCCAGTTGTTGTTCATGGTTTCGCAGGTTTCCAGCGGCATGCTGTTGGTAGGCTTTGAGTAGCTGAAGCCAGCCTTGTTTTCGCCGGGCAGGTCACGTTCAAACATCTGGAAGTCTTCGCCGCTGAAAGGATCGAGGTGATGGTTATTGCCAATCATGCAGGCCGGCTGCAACCGATGGATGAGGCTGTAGATTTCTTCGTATTTCCAATCAATGCGGCTGGTGCGGTCCTTGCTGCCTTCGGGGTTGGTTTGATCCCAGTGGCCATCGAACCAAATGCTCATGATGGGGCCGTAGTTGGTGAGCAGCTCGGTCAGTTGGTTTTTCATGAACTGCAGGTAGCTGGCATAATCGCCCTGGCCGGTGCGGCCACTATTCTGGCCGGTGCGGCCGGTACGCCAGGGGTAGTCTTCGCGGTACCAGTCGAGGGTGCTGTAGTACAAGCCCAGCTGAATACCGTGGCGCTGGCAAGCGGCCGCCAGCTGTTTCAGCACATCTTTTCCGTACGGGGTATTGGTTATTTTCCAATCGCTGTGTTGCGTATCCCAGTTGCTGAAGCCATCGTGGTGGCGGGTAATAAATACGATGTACTTCATGCCAGCGGCTTTCACCATCGTCACCCATCTATCGGCATCAAAGTCTACCGGATTGAATACCCGCAGGTAACGGCGATAGTCTTCAATCTTGATCTTCTTGTTCTGCATGACCCATTCGCCGTCGCCCATGACGCTGCTCAGGCCCCAGTGTACAAAAAGGCCGTATTTGTTGTCTTGAAATTGCTGGCGGGTGGCGAGGTTCGCCGGGCTGGGTTGGTAGCCGGGCTGTGCCATTAGCGTGGCCGAGGCCAGCACGCCGGCCAGCAGCCAGGTGTTGCGAAGTTGTTTCGTCATTTGCTATTGTTTGAAGTAGTAGTAGTGCGTTGGTACACGGGCCGGCCATTGAAAATGGTCATGTCTACTTTTACAGAGTGAATCCTACTGGGATCAATGCGGAAAACATCCTGATCCAGCACAATCATATCAGCCAGATAGCCCGGTTGCAGCTTCCCCAGTTCGTGTTCTCTGAAGCTGGCATAGGCACCACCCCAGGTATAGGCCTTCATGGCTTCGGCTACGCTGATGCGCTGAGCAGGAACCCAGCCACCTGGTGGGTAGCCGTCGGGGGTTTGCCGGTTTACCGCCACGTGTATTCCCCTGATGGGGCTGAGCGAAATAGCGGCCGGCCAATCGCTGCTGTATACGAGGGTAATTTTTTTCTCCAGCATATTTTTCCATTGAAAAGCACCCGGCAGGCGCTTGGGCCCCACCGCTTTTTCCCACACTGCTACGGTGCCGGGGTCGGCGTGTATCGGCTCCATAGAAGCCAATACCCCCAGGCTGGCAAAGCGGAGTACATCGGCCGGCTCGCAGGTTTCGATGTGCTCCACCCGATGGCGCAGTGTGTTACTACCTCTTTTCCTGATGATGGTTTCATAGGCATTCAATACTTCCCGCACAGCCCTGTCGCCAATGGCGTGGGTGTATACCTGAAAGCCTGCCGAGTCGGCGCTGCGCACCAGGCGCTGATAGGTGGGGGCGGGTAGTGCCAATTCGCCTAAAATGGCAGTATCGGCGTACGGCTCCAGCATGGCTGCTGTATGCGATTCAATCACCCCATCCAATAGCAGCTTTACAGCAGGTGCCCGTAGCATCGGATGCTGTGCATAGCGGCGGCTTATTTTCTGAAAGTTTACCAAATCGGCCGGCCGGCTGCTGCGGCCAATGCTAAAGGCGGTGGAAGATCGCAGTGTCAATTTGTTTTCTTTCAGCAGTTGTTCGTACAAGCCAAACTCTTCTACGGAACCACTGGCATTTTGAATGGCAGTAATGCCCAGGCTGGCGGCATACTGCATACCGCTTAGCAGCGCTTGCCGCCGCGTATCGTTGCTGGCAGGTGGTATCATCTTCCGCACCAATTGCTGCGCCCCTTCCAGCAGCACCCCATTGGGCTCTCCGTTGGCATCGCGGCCAATGGAGCCAAAACCGTCGAACCGGGTGGTGGCTGTAATATTGGCCAGCGCCAGTGCTTTGCTATTTACCCAGCCGCTGTGCCCATCGTAGGCCGATAGGTAAACCGGCTTGTCGGGCATCAGGCTATCAAGCAGCTGCTTGTGCGGCAGGCCGCCGGCAAATAGGCTGTACTGCCAGCCGCCACCGGTATACCATGGCCGGTCGGGATGCTGCTGAATGTAGGCAGTAATCAGTTGGCAGGCCTCCTGCAGTGTGCTGGCGCCAGCCAAATCTATTTGTGCCAGCCCCAGCGAGCCGGATAAGAAATGAATATGTGCATCATTGAAGCCGGGTGTCATCAGCCGGCCTCCCAAATCGTAGAGTTGCGTGGCGGGCCCGGCCAAAGCTTTGATGCTGGCGTTGTTGCCAATTTGTAAAACTCGTTGTTGATGAACAGCGATTGCTTCTACAAAGTGGTCCGGGCGTTCCGGATCAGTCCAAATGCGTCCGTTGAAATAAATAGCGGTAGGTACCTGGGCCGATACGTGCACAGCCACAAGGCATAGCAGCACGGCCATCTCGAGTATTTTCATAAGGCAGTCATCGCCGGTTGTTTTCCGACCCTATAAAAATAGCCGAAACGCAGGGATATTGGGCAGGCGCCCGGTGGCCTATTGCACTACCAGTTTACCGCTTTGCTGCCGTTGACCATTGCACGAAAGCTGATAGACAAAAACACCTGGCTGCAACTGATGAGCTAACTGATTGGTGCGACCAGCAATGCTCCAGCGTTGAATGATGCGGCCTTGCAAATCCGAAACTTGCAGT
>JALOMC010000257.1 GCA_025455665.1 Chitinophagaceae bacterium
TACCGTCAGGTTCATACTATTGCCTTTACTCTTTCTATTGCTTGCGCAAAAGTGGCTTCGGTGCTGCACAGGCTTACGCGGATATACCCATTACCTGCGGTACCAAAAATGCCACCTGGTGTAATGAAAACATGCGCTTGTTGTAATATGCGATCGCTGAGAGCGTAGCCATCCGCCGCCGTGGCAGGAATGGCAGCCCACAAAAACATACCCACTTGCTGCTTGTCGTAGCGGCAGCTCAGCAAATCCAGCAATTCATATGCCCGCTCACGGCGCTGCTTATACGTTTCGTTTACACTATCGTACCAGCTGCTGTCTACCTCCAGCGCTTTGGCGGCTGCCAGCTGCAGGGGCAGGTACATGCCACTGTCCATGTTGCTTTTGAAACGCAGTACTTCATTGATACGATCGGCTGCGCCACAAAGCATACCCACCCGCCAGCCAGCCATGTTGTGGCTTTTACTCAGCGAGTTGAGCTCCAATACCACTTCATCGGCACCCGGTAGTGCCAGTAAACTTTCGGGCCGTTCATTCAAAATGAAACTGTAGGGATTGTCGTGACAAATCAGGATATCATGACGCTTGCCAAAATCAATCAATTTCTCAAACACCTCACGCTGCGGCACTTGTCCGGTGGGCATTTGCGGATAGTTCACCCACATCAGTTTCACCTTGGTCAGGTCCATGCTTTCGAGTGCTTGCCAATCTGGTTGCCACTCGTTTGCCTCAGTCAGTTCGTAGTCTATACAATCGGCACCGGCCAGTTTAACAGCGCTGCGGTAAGTGGGATAACCGGGATTCGGCACCAGGGCTGCGTCTCCTTCATTCAGGTAGGTCATGCAAATGTGCATGATGCCTTCTTTGGAGCCGATGAGTGGCAAAATCTGCGTATCGGCATTTAGCTGCACACCGTACCAACGCTGGTACCATGCTGCAATGGCCTGCCTTAGCACCGGCGAGCCTTTATAGCTTTGATAAGCGTGCACATTGGGGCGGGCACTTTCTTCCTGCAATACTTTTATCACATCGGGGTGCGGCGGCAAGTCAGGGCTGCCTATACCCAGATTGATCACCGCAGCACCAGCCTTGTTCATGCCATCTATCTCCCGCAACTTCTGCGAAAAATAGTACTCGCCTATTCCTTCCAATCGATTCGCCAGTTTCATAGTTCGCCTTATCTCTGGTTATGTTCTTCTAGTAAAAAAAATACTTAACCTGCTACCTGATCTTTGCCATTGCGGTACACCCCAAATACGGTCACCTCCTCGGTATGTTTGCGCAGCTGTTGCATCACTTTTTCAAATTGTGCCAGCTGGTCAAACTCCATGTCGGCATGAAATGAATACTTGAAATCGGTACCGGGAATGGGCATGCTTTGCAGCTTGCTGAGGTTCACCCCTTCATTGGCTATTACCTGCAGGGCCTTGGCCAGGCTACCACGGCTATGGTCGGTATGAAATTTCACAGAGGCCTTGTTGGCATCGGCTACGGGCTTTGCATCTTTTTGATGACGCAGCATCAGGAATCGGGTGTAGTTGTTTTTTTGGGTGTGAATGTTGGGCACCAGAATGTCGAGTTGGTAAAGCTCCGCTGCCAGTTTGCTGGCGATGGCTGCTTGTGTTTTGCTTTTGCGCTGCTGCAGGTGCCGGGCACTCAGGGCTGTGTCTTCCGATTCTACCAGCTTTAGCTGCGGCTGTTTTTCCAGGTATTCCATACACTGCAATATGGCCATCGGGTGCGAATGCACTTCTTTTAGCTGGCTGAGCGTGACGCCCGGATTGACCAGCAGGTGCTGGCGAATGCGCAGGTACACCTCGCCTATAATGGTGACCGGATGTTTTTGCAGCAAAGTGTAGTTGGGCAAAATGCTACCGGCTATCGAATTTTCGATGGCCATCACACCACCGGTCGCTTCTTTGCGAGCTATGGTGTGCTGGGCTACCTGCCTGAACGTATCGCAGGCAATGACCTCTACCTGCTTGCCAAAAAAGCGACGGGCCGCTTCCTGGTGGAAACTGCCTTCGTATCCTTGAATAGCTACACGCTCTGTACGTTGATGAGTGCCGTCGGTTTTCATGTCGGTGGTCTGAAAGAAAAAACCCGGCCGCTTTTGCGGACCGGGCTTGTATTTTCATTTTCTTTTTGCTGTGTTGATCAATGATGCATACTAGTTCCGGTCCACCTTGCTGCTAAAGTAGAAAAAGTAATAACCGGCGTATGCAAACCATTTTTTCATCGGTTCAAATATAAAGTGTATTCATTACACCATCCAACATTTTTTGAAAGGATTGAAGAACGAAGTGCTGCAATTTTACCAGCATGATCAGCACCAAACCCGCACCACTGCTACAAACCAACCGGGTGCTGCTGCGCTTGCTGCAGCCAGCCGATTATGAGCTGCTGCTGCCGTTTGCCCTCCACGAGCCGGACCTTTGGTGCTATTCGCCCGGCCCGATTGCCGGCGAAATCCCTTTCAGGCAATACATTGACCATGCCTGCCAGCAATATGCGTCGGGTGAAAGCCTGCCATTTGTGGTAATAGACAAAGCCAGCGGCGAAGCAGCCGGATCAACCCGCTTTTATGCCATTAACCAGGCTGCCAACACAGTAGAACTGGGCTACACCTGGTACGGACAGCGCTTTCAAGGCACCGGATTAAATGTGCACTGCAAATGGCTGCTGCTGCAGCTGGCCTTTGACGAATGGAAAGTGGAAAGGGTAGAATTGAAAGCCGATGCCCGCAACGAGCGGTCGATAGCGGCTATGAAAAAGATAGGCTGCACCGTGGAGGGTATTTTGCGCAGCCATGTACCCAGCAATTTGGGCGGGCGGAGAGACTCGATTGTGCTGTCGATACTGAAACATGAATGGCTGGAGCGGGTGAAACCTCTGCTGGCCAGCATGCTCTAAAAAAGAAAAGCCATTCTGAAGAATCAGAACGGCCTAACGATTGCTTGCCATATAAATGCGTTTCAGGAAGTCTCAGCCAGACAAGCATGGCCTTTGGTGACAACCTGTACCAAAGTTTGATTACTTCTTGGTAGTGTCAACGGCAGCAGCAGCAGCAGTGTCTACTTTAGTAGTATCAACAGCAGGAGCAGCAGCGGCAGTGTCTACGGGAGCAGCAGTAGCAGTGTCAGCAGCAGGAGTTTCGCTAGCAGTTTCACCGCAAGCTACCAGGGCGCCCAGAACGGCAACGAAAAGCAACTTTTTCATTTCGATTAGATTTTAATGTTTGAATGATAATTCCCGGGTCACCTGAAAGGTAACCTCAGGTCAGAAAAATTTTTTTGGCGCCCGACGGCTCCGGATAAAATATTGATTTTCAGCGCCTTAAATTTTTATCTGCCTCGCAGGTAGCCCTTTATTTTTGCCAGCAGGCCGGCCGCCCTTTTTTATGCCATTATTATTACAAGCCAACGGGTTACCCCACCAAGCGACCGGGCATTAAAACACAGAACCAGGTGAAAGAATTCAGTAAGGACAGGAGATTGCTTGACGGACTGGCCCGGAATGATTTCCAGGATGCGGAGACCATTTACCGGGAGAACTTCGGCTTGGTTCAAAACTTCGTTCTTCAAAATAATGGCAGCTACGACGATGCCAGGGACATCTTTCAGGAAGCGATGGTGGTGCTGTACGAAAAAAGCCGCGACCCCCAGTTTGAGCTCACCTGTCAGATTAAAACCTACCTCTACTCTATCTGCCGGCGCCTGTGGCTGAAAAGGCTGCAGCAGCAAAGCCGCTACGGCACGCCGGTAGAAAACTTTGAGGAAACGGTGCCTGTGGAGGAGGAAATAACTGCCAAAGAGCAGTTGGATGCTGATTTTGAGACCATGGATGTAGCCATGCGCAGCCTGGGCGAGCCTTGCAAAAGCCTGCTGGAAGCTTTCTACATCCAAAAAAAGCAGATGGTGGAAATAGCGGAGGAGTTTGGCTACACCAATGCCGATAATGCGAAGAACCAGAAGTACAAGTGCCTGATGCGATTGAAGAAACTATTTTTTGCGCAATACAAACAACGCTAGAGATGGAAGAGATAGGTATGATGGATGCGATTGAACGCTACCTGAGGGGCGAAATGGACGAGGCAGAAAGGGCCTGGTTTGAAAACTTGCGTCGTACCAATGCCGAACTGGACCAGGCAGTGGTAGAGCAGCACGCTTTTTTGGGCCAGGTAGAAAGCTATGGCCGCATCAGGCAGCTGAAGCACCAGCTGCA